>CAISZN010000021.1 GCA_903889985.1 uncultured Hyphomicrobiales bacterium
CTGCATGAGGCGGGGCAGGCGTCCCGGAGGGGTGATCCCTTCCTTGATCAGGGCCCGACGCAGGGGCCCAATGTTTGCCATGGCGGCAAGGCCGGCACTGCGCATGAAATCAACCGGCATGTGATGCATCAGCAGCGAGCTGTTGAGCATGTGAACGCCCAGGGTCCGCAGGCCCACATCGGCTCGTCGAGCCCTATCGTAATCGGCCAGCGCTGCTTCGGAACCGGGATCCTCGATGCCCTTCGTGCTCAGGGAATCAACAAGCTGGGCCACGTCCCGGAGACCCAGATTCAAGCCCTGCGCACCAATCGGGGGGAAGTAGTGCCCGGCGTCTGCCACAAGCGCAGCACGCTGCCCGATCAGGCGATTGCAAATCAGGCCGGACATGGGGAAAGCCCCCTTCGGACCTTCAAGGCCCATGGCACCGTGTATGGAATGAACGCTGTCCTCGATCTCCATGGCAAGTTCCTCGGGAGGCAAAGCCATGCGACGGCGCACTTCGCGCTCGGACATCAGCCAGACAAGGCTTGAGCGATTTGGATGGGACTCTCCGGGGCCCATGGGCACGAGGGTGCAGGGCCCGCTGCGAGTGTGGAACTCGGTCGATGTGTTGTCGTGGCTCTTTTCGTGCCAGAGCAAGGCAGTGAGGGCGACTTGCGGGTAGGACCACTCCCGCCAAGGTACACGGGCGTTGATGCGGACCCTGGAATTGCGCCCATCAGCGCCCACAATGAGCTTGGCGAGACAAGTTTCGCCACCGATCACATCCGCTTTGACAGAATCCTGGCTCGACTGGTGATGGTCGAGCAGGCCGCTGACCAGGCGCAGGCCCGGGGTCGCTGCAGCAATCCGGGCAAGGGTTTCGACAAGAGACGCATTCTCGATGTTCATCCCGAAGGCAGGCAGGTTCACCTCGGAGGCATCCAGGACGACAGGCTTGGGGCGGAACAGGGACCCCGTGTCATCTGCAAGCCTGATCCTCTCGAGCGGCGTTGCAAGGGGGGCGAGATCGTCCCAAAGGCCCAGCGCCCGGTAGAGCCGAAGGGAGGCTTCAAAGAGCGCCACTGTCCGGCCATTGCGGCGAGAGTCGAGCTCACCTGCAATGGTCACAGAGAAGCCCTCTCGGGCCAGCGCAATGCCGGTGGTGAGGCCCGCAGCCCCTGCGCCGGCGACGAGGATGTCTGATGAAATGCTCATGGCCCTAATGTAGGGCGCAGATGGCAGGCTGGCGAGATGGCACTTGGTCGCCCGTTTCGCGTCGAATTATGCTGACGGTTGATGCTCGAGCTTGTGCTGTGCCTCCGCGACTGTGGCCACATAGGTGACATCCTCACGGCTCAACCCTGCATTCAGGAGAGCACTCTGCACATTGCCTTCCGCGGCGGCGATATAGACCTGAGCGCCTGCCTTGCGCGCCTTGGCGGCAAAGCTCATGAGGGCCTGCGCGCCGGTCGCATCAGCCAGTGGGACTGCGGAAAGATCGAGGATGAAGGCACGCGGCGACTGGCCGATATTTTCCAATACGCTTGACACCGCGCTGGCCGCCCCGAAGAAAAAGGGGCCGGCAATACGATAGGTCACCACGTCGCTTGTGGTGTCGATCAGGTTTTCTTCGCCATCATCCGTTTCAAGAATTTTCTGATGGGTGCGCACTTCGACCAGCTGCGCCATGCGATGCATGAAAAGGATCGAGCCCAGCGTCACGCCGACGGCGATGCCCTCCGTCAGGTCCCGGAAGATCGTCAACAGGAAGGTCGCTGCAAAGACCGCTGCCTCGCCGCAGTCATGACGCAGGATCGCAGTGATCTGGTGCTTTTCGACCATGTTCCACGCTACGGTTGCCAGCACGGCAGCAAGGGCGGCAAGCGGGATATAGGCAGCCAACGGGGCAGCCACCACCATAAAGAGCAGCAGGAATAGGGCGTGCAGCATGCCCGCAACAGGGCCATGTGCGCCGGCGCGAACGTTGGTGGCGGTGCGGGCAATTGTACCCGTCGCGCAGACGCCACCGAAGAGCGCGCTGGCAATATTTGCGTAGCCCTGGGCGACCAGCTCACAATTCGAGCGATGGCGGCGACCGGTCATGCCATCAGCGACAACGGCAGACAGTAGCGACTCGATACTACCTAGCAGCGCAATCGCAATGGCTGATGGAATAAGCTCCGGAATGCGCGCAAACGGGAAGTCCGGCCAGGCTGGTGCAGGTAGCATGCTGGGCACGCCACCGAACTTGCTGCCGATCGTTTCGATGGGCAGATGCAATCCCCACGCGACGAGGCCACCTGTCGTGACGGCAATGAGCAGACCCGGCCAGCGCGGCAGGAAGTGCTTCATGGCGAGAATGATGGCAACGCAGAGGGCCGAAACCCCTGCGGCGGCTGGACTTACGGTGCCGATTGAATTCCAGAGCGCACCCAGTTTTGGCAGGAGGGGGCCAGGTTCCTTGTCGAGACTCAGGCCAAAAAGGTCCTTGATCTCACCGGCGAAGATGATGACCCCGATCCCGGCCGTGAAACCGACGGTGACAGGATGAGGGATGTATTTGATGTAGGTACCTAGCTTCAGGTAGCCGACGGCGAGCATCAGGAGCCCTGCCATCATGGTGGCCATGAAGAGGCCAGACATGCCGAATCTCTCGACCACTGTGGCAACAAGGACGATGAAGGCGCCTGCCGGCCCCCCGATCTGGAAACGGCTGCCACCGAGGGCCGAAATGATGAAACCGCCGACAATGGACGTGAAGAGCCCGTTTTCTGGCTTTGCGCCTGACCCAATGGCGATGGCCATCGACAGGGGCAGGGCCACAATGGCGACTGTGAGCCCTGCGACGGCATCTGACCGGAAATTCTGTAAGCTGTAGCCTTCGCGCAACGTCGAAACGAGTTTTGGCGTGAACATTTCGGGATTGGGGGCGGGGCTCTGAGGCCGCCCGGGAGAACGTCCAGAAGTCGCCGACATGGTCATTGTGCCCGGCCCGGAATCATTGTCGAAAGGGAGAACGGAGCGTGCCATTGTGATGGTCCCGGCGCCATCGATAAGATTGCTGGGCTGCTCTGTCGTTGGTACCGCAGGGCGAATTCGACTGGAGGAGACAGGCGTGAGCAGAGCTATTGTGATGCACAGGACCGGCGGTCCCGAGGTTCTGACCATCGAGGACGTGACCATCCCAGATCCCGGTCCGGGGCAGGTCAAGATCCGCCACAGAGCCATCGGCCTCAATTTCATCGAGATCTATTTCCGCAAGGGCGTTTACCCGGCGCCGCTTCCCTTCACCCCCGGCAATGAAGGGGCTGGCGAAGTCGTTGCTGTTGGTAAGGGCGTCAAGCTCTTCAAGGAAGGCGATCGGGTGGCCTATGCCGCCATGCCCGGCAGCTATGCCGAAGAACGGCTGATCGACGCCCAGTATTTGGTGAAGCTGCCCAAATCGATCGACTTCGAGACCGGCGCGGCCATGATGCTCAAGGGGCTGACCGCCCAATATCTCCTGCGCCGCACCTTCAAGGTGAAGGAAGGCGATACGATCCTGTTCCATGCGGCAGCCGGTGGCGTTGGGCTTATTGCCTGCCAATGGGCCAAGGCGCTCGGTGCGACAGTGATCGGAACGGCCGGAAGCCCCGAGAAGGCCAAGCTAGCGAAGAAGGCCGGCGCCAAGCATGTGATCCTTTACAACGAGGAGAACTTCGTTGAGCGGGTGGCCGAGATCACCAAGGGCAAGAAATGCGACGTGGTCTATGACGGGGTCGGCAAGGCGACGTTCCCGGGCTCTCTCGATTGCCTGAGGCCGCTGGGAACCTTCGTGTCGTTTGGTTCGTCTTCAGGGCAGATCGACGCGTTTAACATCGGCCTCCTGCAGCAGAAGGGGTCGCTCTTTGCCACCCGGCCTACGCTGTTCCACTACATCGCCAAGCGCGAGGACCTGGATAAGATGGCGCGAGACCTGTTCAAAGTGGTCTCGAACGGGGATGTGAAGATCCCTATCCATCGTCGCTATAGGCTCGACGAAGTGGCCGAAGCACACCGCGCACTCGAGGCACGCGAGACGACCGGATCCGCGGTTCTGATACCCTGAGGATCAGACCGCCGTGCCGTGAAGGTCGTAGGCGTCTGCCCGATCGATCTTCACGGTCACGATGTCGCCGGGACGCAGGGGCCGGCGGGACTGGACATGCACAGACCCGTCGATCTCAGGCGCATCCGCACGCGAGCGCCCCTTGGCGACGCCATTGGCGAAGCTGTCGATGATGACCGGCAGGCGCTTGCCGACCTTGCCCTGCAGGATGCGGGCGCTGATGGCCTGCTGGGTTTCCATGAAGCGGTTCCAGCGGCGCTGCTGTTCTTCTGGCGGGACGGCGGGAAGGCCGAGGTCATTGGCCCTGGCGCCGGCAACCGGCTCGTATTTGAAGGCGCCAACGCGGTCGAGCTTGGCTTCCTTCAGCCAGGACAGCAGGTCTTCGAAATCCTGCTCGGTCTCGCCGGGGAAGCCGACGATGAAAGTCGAGCGGATAGCGAGGTCGGGGCAGATCTCGCGCCAACGCTTCACCCGCTCCAGTGTCTTCTCCTGGTTGCCCGGGCGGCGCATGGCCTTCAACACGGTCGGAGAGGCGTGCTGGAAGGGGATGTCGAGATAGGGCACCAGATTGCCCCGGGCACCGCTCTCAGCCATCAGCTCCACCACCTCATCCACGTGCGGGTAGGGATAGACGTAGTGGAGGCGTACCCAGGACCCGAGCGAGGAGAGTTCGCGGCTGAGGTCGAGAAAGCGCGTGCGGATGTTGCGGTCCTGCCAGGGGCTCTCGGCATATTTCAGGTCGATGCCATAGGCTGACGTATCCTGGGAGATGACGAGCAGCTCCTTGACGCCCGCGGTGACGAGCTTCTCGGCCTCCTTCAGCACCTCACCGATCGGGCGAGAGACCAGCTTTCCCCGCAGATCGGGAATAATGCAGAATGTGCAGGAGTTATTGCAACCTTCGGAAATTTTTAGATAAGCGTAGTGCCTCGGCGTTAGTTTTACGCCCTGAGGCGGCACAAGGTCCAGGAAAGGATCGTGAGCGGGCGGGGCGACCTGATGGACCGCTTCGAGCACGCTCTCATAGGCCTGTGGGCCGCTGATCGCGAGAACATTGGGAAAGGCATCCCGGATCTGGCCGGGTTGCGCACCCATGCAGCCGGTGACGATGACCTTGCCGTTTTCGTTCAGGGCCGCACCGATGGCGGCAAGGGATTCCGCCTTGGCCGAATCGAGGAAGCCACAGGTGTTGACCACCACGGCGTCTGCCCCTGCATGGGATCGTGTGAGTTCATACCCCTCCGCTCGAAGGCGCGTGATGATGCGCTCGGAGTCCACCAATGCCTTGGGGCAGCCGAGGGACACGAAGGAGATACGGGGGGCGGGTTTCGTCTGCTGATCGCTCATAGGGTCGGATTGCCATGGGGCCGGGCGCGTTGCAACCACAGCCTTGAAATAGGCCCCCAGTGGGCCCGAAAAAGCAGAAAGCCCGGCACGAAGCCGGGCTTTCCTTGGATCGGGATGGTCCCGAAAGATCTCAGTAGCGAGCGACGACCGGGCCAGCCGGGCCGCCGAACTTGTAGGTGATGCCAACGCGGACAGCCTGTTCCGTCAGCTTGTGCTTGATGTTTTCGTTGCTCCACATGGTGACCGGCAAGGCGCCGGTCGAGTTCGTGAAGCTGCCGAAGTCGGTGTAGCGATATTCGATACGAGCCGACCAGTTGTTGTTGAAGGCATACTCGAGACCGGCGCCAAGGGTCCAACCCGTGCGGACGCTGGAGAAGGAGTAGGAACCGGCGCCCACTGCGAAGGCAGTGTTTGCGAAGTTGATCGGGTTCGAATAGCCGTTCTTCACGTTCGCGAAGGCCAGACCGCCGGTCACGTAGAAGAGAGCCGGGCCAGAGGCATAGCCGAGACGGCCGCGCACCGAACCCTGCCAATCGATCTTCTGGCTGAAGCTATAGACGCCGCCGACGAGGGCGTTACCGGCGAACAGGGCGCCAGAGGTCTTGCTCAGGCCGGAGAGCTCGAGGTCGGCTTCGAGGCCGTAAACGATCGAGCCGGTCTGCATGTTGTAGCCAGCATGCAGGCCGCCAACGATACCCGACTTGTCAAGATTGCCGGTGCCGAGCAGGGCGCCATTGTTTGCAGCGAAGTCGCTGACCTTGTCCTTGGTCCAGCCAGCGCCAACCTGCGCGCCGACATAGAAGCCCGTCCAGGTGAAGATCGGGGCGGGAACGTAGGGAGCCGGAGCCTTGTGGGTCGGCAGATCGGCAGCGAACGAAGCCGTGGAGAGGGCAACAACGGCGGCAGTCGACAGGAGGATATGGCGGAACATTCGATAGTCCTTCACTTAAAATACGGCCCCTGGGGCCCAATCTCGTCCCAGCAGTCACTGGGTTGACGTTATCTAACAACCCTTGCGTCGAATTAATATCGAATTCTTGCCTCACTTAATGTGTTTCGCAAAAGATGTGGTCTGAATAACACAGTGTTTCCGCGCTCTGATTCGAAACGGGATTGCGAATTTGGCTATTATTGATGGTTTATTAACGTCTAGCATCAGCTTGGCGAGTAGAATACGTTAGCTTAGCTGCTGGGGGTGGATCGGCAAATGACCGAGCATGAGGGCGTCGCTTGCCGCAAGCCAATCGTTCACCCACTTAAAAATTGCATATTTTCGTCATGATTCAGTCGCAATTGGCATTGTCTTCGGGCTGTGCCTAGCGCTTACGCCTTCAGTTTTGGATGTGAGGCCGGATTTTCGCTAAATCTAAAATACTGAACTATTCTTTGGGAATATTATTCCAGAAGAGAATTCATGATTGGCAATTTGCGGTGTTTTATGGCGCTGAGTTAACTCACTACTAGATTCCATGTCATGTTTCAGGCAAGGTTGCCTGACAATTACGCAGTTTCTGCTTATTGCATGTGCGAAAATCGATCCCGTTACAGTTGATGTCCTGCCACTTTCGCGAATCGTGGGTGTCGCTCCTATCTTCTGCTGACGACGGGAATGCCTGACGCTATGGTCCGGCCGACGCGCACCCTTGAGGAGGTGCGATAGATCGGAGGTTACGTTCCATGAGCTTCACCCTTGGCACGATTCAGACAGAGCGTGGTCCGTCTGCGGCAATCATCGTCGGCGACCGTGTGATTGATATAGCAGCTGCAACCGGTCGCGAGGAGGACCGCAGTGTCCTGACCCTGATGTCCGGATGGGTTGCGAATCTGGCCCGTCTCGACGAGCTGGCTGCGAAGGCCGGCGCTGGAGTTCCGCTGTCCTCGGTCAAGCTGCTGGCGCCGATCACCAACCCGGGTGGCATTTTCTGCGCTGGGGCCAATTATGGCGATCACTCGGCCGAGATGGCGGCTCGTTCCGGGCAGCCTGCGCCCCCTGACCCCCATACGCTGGGTCTGCGCTCGTGGCATTTTCTCAAGACGATGCATTGCGTCACCGGACCCAACGCTACAGTCGCCATGCATCCGCGTGGCAAGAAGATCGACTGGGAAGCCGAGCTGGCTGTCGTCATCGGCAAGACCGCCTTCCAGGTTCCGGAGGACAAGGCCCTCGACTATGTCCTCGGCTATACGATCGCCAATGACCTGTCGGCCCGCGACCTTGGTCGCCGCGACAACATGCCGGACACTTCAAGCTTCAAGAATGACTGGATCGCCCACAAGAACTGGGATGGATCCTGCCCGCTGGGCCCCTGGATCACGCTGGCCCGCGACATCCCGAATCCGCACAACCTGTCCATCGTCCTCGACGTGAATGGGGTGAACAAGCAGAAGTCCAATTCGGGCCACATGATCTTCAATATCAATGAGCAGATTGCGGACCTCTCGCGCAATTTCACCCTGCATCCGGGCGACGTGATCCTGACCGGAACGCCTGCTGGCGTTGGCGCTGGCCGTGGTGAATTCCTCAAGAAGGGTGATAGGATCAGCGTTCGGATCGAGCGCCTGGGCGAACTCGTCACCACCATGGGCTAAGGCTGAGGGGCACCCCGCCTACCGGCAACAAAAAACCGGCCGCCCATGAGGCGGCCGGTTCGATTCTGGGGATCAGGAAGCCCTTCAGGCAGGCTTCTTGTAGGCGTAGACCTTGACTTCCATGTTGCCGATGGCGGCGCATTCGGAGGTCTGCACGTCGCCCGGCTTGACCGGACCCACGCCCGCCGGGGCGCCAGTGAAGATCACGTCGCCCGGATAGAGGGTGTAGAACTTCGAGGCTTCCGAGATCAGCTTCTGGCAGTTCCAGATCAGATCCTTGGAGTTGGCGTCGTGCCGCAGCTCGCCGTTGACGTAGTGCTTGAAGGCCACGTTGTTTGGATCGGCGATCTCGTCCTTCGTCACCATCCACGGGCCGATGACTGCGTAGCTGTCGCAGGACTTGCGGTAGGAGCGTTCTTCGCCACCACGTACGGTCATGTCGAGGGAGAGGCTGTAGCCGGCCACGTAGTCGAGGGCTTCGTCCTCGCTCACCTCGGAGGCCACCTTGCCGATGACAATCAGCAGCTCGAGCTCGTGCTCGTTGAGCTTGTCGAGGAAGCGGATGTGGACGCCCTCGCCGGGGCCGACCATGGCCGAATTAGCCTTCAGGAAGAGGCCTGAGCCGGCGATTCCCTTGGAAGCGGGACGCTCGTGCTTGCGCTCGGACATTTCCGCGACATGTGCATGGTAGTTGGTCGGCGCCGCAATGAGCTTGGACGGGCGGGCCGTGGGGCTCAGCAGCTTGACTGAAGCGACGGGCTTGGAGGGCAGGGCAGAGACGTCGCCGACGGCCTTCCGGACCTCGTCCAGATGGGTGATCATCGGATCACCCCAACGCGGATCCTTCTTTCCGGCCAGAACCTTCTCAACGATCGCGGTAATGTCGTGGACCTTGTCCCCCTGCACGACACCGTAGCGGTCATCATCGTAGCGGCAAAAACGCATATCCATTCTCCCTTTCTATGTGTTGGAATATCTTCAGGCGAGCGGCTGATCCTGCCGGAGTTTTAACTCCCATGGCCTTCGCCCAATCTTCATGGCTGAAGGTCTAATCGACCCCAAATGTCTGGTTGGAGAGGTTGAGACGAAGGCCTAGGCATCCTTCGTTCAGCATCCATTTCTGGATCCGGAACCGGCGAAACCCTTGCTGGTGGTAGGGGTCAGCTTCGGCAATGGCGCGGGCTTCTGCCTCGTTGCTGGCGCGAACGATGATCATGCCTGGCCCCAGGGGCTTGCTGTCCTCATCCACGAAGGGACCGGCGGCGAAGAGAACGCCGGTCCTTTCGAGTTCGTATTGCCGTGCAAGATGCAGAGGATGAATGGCGCGTCGGTCGCCCGAATTCGGAATGGGCTCCGAAAAGATGATGTACAGCGCCTTGCCGAGGTGCTTGCGCGCCTCAAAGCTGCCTTCCGCTCCGTTGCTCATGAGCCGCTCAGCTCGCCATGCGGCGCGCGATGATTTCCTCGCAGCGCAGGTTGGCTTCTTCTGTGAGCTTGCCGGACATGGCGTCGCGGCCGCGCTTGGTCGGGACGGCCATGCCCCAACGATCCGGGTTGCCGTTCATGACGCGGGCCCAATATTCCGGCGTTCCGGCCACATAGCCCGCCTCGTCAATCTGCTCGACCTCGGTTGTGTATTCAGTCACGAAGCCGTTCGGCTCGACGAAATAGGAGAAGATGTTGTTGCCCGGACCATGGCGGCCAACGCCCCACTCGGTCTCGATGCCCATTGACTTGAGGCGACCAGCGCCACGCATCAGGCCGTCGAAGTTCGAGATCTCATAGGCCATGTGGTTCAGGCCAGCACCATGTCCCTTGGCCAGGGCAATCGAGTGGTGGTCGGAGCTGCAGCGCACGAAGTCCATGCGCTCGGTGCGGTCGGACAGGCGGAAACCGAGCACGTCGACGAAGAAGCTGTTCTGCCGGTCGAGGTCCTCAACATTGAGGACGACGTGGGAAAGCTTTTCAGGCCGGGAACGGTCATTCAAAGCCCGCTCATGCTTCGTCACTTCAGCAGTGACATTCAGCACCTGGCCTTCAGGCGTCAGCACGCTGAAGCCATAGCCGCCGCCGGCCACATCCGACAGGCCCTTGGGGGGGGCGACGATCTTCATGCCGAGGCCCTGAAGCTTGGCATGGATCGCGTCCACGGCCCGCTTGTCCTGCGCGGCGAAGGTGATCGAGTTCAGGGCGGCCTTGCGGCGCTGGTGCAGGGTCAGGATGTGGTGCTCCGTGCCCATGCCGCGCAGGTACATGGTGTCGCCGTCTGTGGCGACCTCCACGAGGCCCCAGGCATTGCGGTAGAAATCCGCGGTCGCCTTGAGGTCGAGGACATCGAGCTCAATCCCACGCAGTGCCGTGATGTGTGTTTCGTACATGGGTCCCTCCTGATCCGGCGAATTTTGGTCGGCGCCAACTTACATGCGGTTGATGGCCTATGCCACATCCGATTGAGAGCCTTCGCCCCGGAAACGGCGGCTCACGCGACGCTCGAACCAGCGCAGGAAGGCAACGATCAGGATCAGCGGCAGGATCTGGATGACGCCAAGGGCGCAGACTGCGCCATAGCTGCCACCTTCCTCCCACATGGTCAGGCTGATCGTGCCCAGCACATGGGTGCCGGGACCGACAAGGAAGACCGAGGCCGAGAGTTCACGCACCGCCAGCACGAAAACGTAGAGCCAGGCGGCCACGATAATGGGGGCAAGCAGGGGCAGGAGGATCCGGATGAACATCTGGATCGTGCCGGCACCGGAGACCTCTGCCGCTTCTTCCAGCTCCTTGTGGATCTGGGTGATTCCGCTCGTCGCAAAGCGCATGCCGAAGGGCATGTAGATGGTGATATAGGCGATGAGCAGGATCCAGATCGTGTTGTAGACCGGGATCGGCAACATCAGATAGGCGAACAGGACGCTGGCGCCAACGATGACACTCGGCACTGCGATCGGGCTGAAGGCCACCGCGTCAAGGATCCAGCCCCCGCGCGGGGCGGCGCGCTGGGTCACCCACGCGCAAATGAAGCACAGCACGACCACCAGGGTAGCAGCCATCGCCGCAAGAAGTACGCTCGTATGCACCGCCTCGACGAAGATCGGATAGTGCAGGACGAACTGGTAGTTCGCCATCGTGAAGGGGGACGTCGTCGGCATGAAGGGCGTGGCGAGGTTCCGGAAGAAGGACTGCCAGACCAGCGTCAGAAGCGGTAGCCCTAGCGTCAGCAGGAACATGAAGGTCGTCGCGATGCTGACCGGCCAGCGCCATTTGCCAAGATTCATCGGCACGGGCTTGTAGCCCTTGCCCGTGATGGTCGCATAGGCTTCGGCATTGCGGGTGGCGCGGCGATAGAAATAGACGGCGACAATGCAGATGGCGAGAAGGCTCATGCTGAGGGCGCTGGCGACCCCGAATTCAGGCGTCGTCTGGCCAGTTGCACGCTGGACCTCTGTCGTGAAGACATTAATGCGCGCCGGGTTCCCGATCAGGCGGGGTACCTCGAAGCTCTCGATGCCGCGAACGAAGAGCAGCAGGAGCGTCGAAAGAATGGCCGGGCGCAGGATTGGCAGGGTGACCCGGAAGGCCGTCTGGCCAGTGCGGGCGCCAGACATCACGGCCGCTTCTTCCATACGCACGTCCAGCATGCGCAGGGCCGGCCCCATCAGAAGGTAGGACAATGGGAAATAGTGGGACGACAGGGCCCAGATCATGCCCGCCATCGTGTAGATGTTCAGCAGAGGCTCTGCGGAGCCCGTCATGTTCTTGTAGAGCTGGTTCACCCACCCGATGTTCGGGGACAGGGTCAGCATCCAGGCCATGGTGATCAGCAGGCCCGGCAGGGCGAAGGAGATCAGGGCGAGCGAATGAAAAATCTCGCGGCCCGGCGCATCTGTTCGCTCAACCACGAAAGCCACGATACCGCCGAGCAGGAAGGTGATGACGGCCGTGCCGCCAGCGAAGATCAGGGAGTTTCCAAAGAGCCTGAAGATGCTCCAGTGACCATAGGCCTCGACGAAATTCTGCAGGCTGAAGGGGCCCGGGCCAAAGCCGGTGTCTTCGGTAAATGCCGTGTAGAAAAGAGCACCGACAGGGACGAAGACGAACCAGGCGCAAACGATCGTGCAGCCGATCAGCCAAAAGGTCGAAGCCCGAAGATTGGTCAGTCGCGACTTGAGCGAGTGCCGGGGTGCGGATTCGATACGTTCACCGATCGCGGTCACTGAACTGTCTCCCTGAACGAGTCCGCTTCAGCGCTCAGCGCGGCTTGAAGAGGTCGTTGAATTGCTTGATGCGGCGGCGATCCTCTTCCGTGCTGAGAAGCACGGTGACGATCTTGCGCGGCTTGATCGTGTCGAGGACATTTATGGGGTTGGTCGCGACGTCGGCACGGGTCGGCAGGCGACCAAACTTCGCCAGGAACTCCTGTGCTTCCTTGCTGACCGAGAAATTGGCAGCGAGCTGGGCCGCCTTGGGATGGGGGGCAAAGGCCGAGACGCCAACCTGCCCGAAGAACAGCACCACCGGATCCATCGTCCAGAAATCAGTTGGAGCGCCCGACAGGGTCACATTGACCGTCAAATTCACGTAGTTGTTGAGGGCGATCCAATATTCACCTGACCCCACTGCGCGCGCGACGGCCAGATGGCCATTCAGCGGCACCGGCTTGGTGTTCTCGATGATGTCCTGCAGCAGCTTGAGGCCCTTTTCCTCGCCATAGTGGGCAAGAATACCGGTCATCCAGGCATCATCGGTACCATCGATCGCGACCTTGCCCGCCCAGTCCTTGCGCTTGGCCAGGTCCTCGTAGGTCTTCGGCAGGTCGTCCTTCTTGACGAACTTCGTGTTGTAGGCAGGCGAATTGTAGTTCGAATAGACACCGTACCAGCGCTTGTCCTTGGCAATGGCTTCGGGAAACAGGCTCTTGCCTTCGGGCAGGTCAAGGGCGAGCAGGAACTCAGGTGGTACCTTGTTCACATTGGCCGTCTGCATGATGTCCCAGGAGCGCTGGCCAGCCCGCGCCTCAATCAGCACGCGCGCCAAAAGCTGGGAATCCGAGGCGCGGACGAAGTTGACCTTGATGCCGGTTGCCTCGGTGAAGAGGTTCCAGAGTGGCAGCCCTTCTTCCTCGTTCGTTGTCGAATAGACTGTGACCGAGCCTTCTTTCTGCGCATCGGCCAACAGGCTCTGATCGATCCAGCTCGGCTTCGCTCCTTGTGCATGGGCCGGGGCCATAGCCACTGCACATGTCATGAGCAGTGCACCTGTAGCGGCTTGCAGCAAGGTCCGGCGATCGATCAAGTCTCGCTCCCATCATATATTTCGCAGTTGCGAAATCCATTTCCGCCAGCTTTTCAGCGGTATCTATCATCGGCCACGTGTGTAGCGACGCCTCATACTGAAGTCCATAGCGACAGCCGTCAGATGGTCTGCGTCTGGTTGCCACTGGACGGGGCACCCGTGACCGGAAACAATTGCCCCAAGTTCTTACGAGGGTATTGGGATGGGGCCGCAAGGAGCGAAGCCGGGTGACCTGTCAGCCACCGAGCGGTTCGATCTGCATGGTCAGGTCGTCATCGTGACCGGGGGCGGGAAGGGGATCGGCCGGGTCTATGTTCAGGAATTTGCGCGGGCAGGAGCCCATGTTGTGGCGGCCGACATCGACGGTGCTGCAGCGCAAGAGGCTGCAAGCGAGCTGTCAGCCGAGGGCCGCCAAGCCATTGGCCTGACGGCTGACATTTCCAACCCGGCCGACGTCCAGGCCATGGTCAGGTCCACGGTCGAGGCCTTTGGCAGTGTCGATGTGCTGATCAACAACGCATCGCTGATGAGTGTCCTCCCACGCCGGGGCTTCATGGAGATCCCGGTGGAGGAGTGGGACCAGGTGATGGCGGTCAACCTGCGGGGCCTGCTCCTGTGCTGTCAGGCTGTCACGCCGCTCATGCGGGCAAGGGGCAGGGGCAAGATCATCAATATTTCCTCCAGTCGGGTCTGGGAAGGCACTCCGTTTCGGCTGCATTACACAACATCGAAGGCGGGAGTTGTCGGATTTACCCGCGCATTGGCCCGCGAGCTGGGGCCTGACAATATTCAGGTGAACGCGGTGACGCCGGGGGCGACACTGAGTGAGACCCAGGTGGCAAGCTCGTCCGGCAATTATCTGGCAGCGCTTGTCGATGGGCGGAGCCTGCAAAGGCCGCAATATCCGCAGGACCTGGTGGGCACCGTCATGTTCCTGGCGTCGCGGGCAAGCGATTTCATCACCGGTCAGACCATCAATGTGGATGGCGGCCGGGCGATGCACTAAAAAACGTCTGGGAGGATTGTTCATGAACGTCGGCCGCAGCTGGCTGCTTGCCCTGCTCACCCTGTCCGGCATTTGCGCCGCTAGGGCTGATGCCGTGGAGGACTTCTACAAAGGAAAGACGATCACGCTGATCGTGTCGACAACGGCAGGCAGCAGTTATGATCTGATGGGGCGCACGATTGCCCACCACCTTGGCAAGTTCATTCCGGGCAATCCGCAAATCATCGTGCGGAATCAGCCCGGCGCCGGTGGTATTACGGCTGCAAATACCTTGTTCAGGACCGCGCCCAAGGATGGAACCGTCATTGCCGGCCTTCAAGGCAGCGTGCCCTTTGAGCCGCTGCTTGGTACAAAGGAGGCCGATTTCGACGCCTCGAAATTCAACTGGCTGGGATCGCCGAGCACGGAAACCTGCGTCCTGACGGTTTGGGGGGAGGCCGCCGCCAAGAGCATCTCTGCGGCCCGCCAGCAGGAGGTCACCGTCGGCAGTTCAGGCGTGAATGCCAACCCGAGCTTCACCGCGCGGTTACTGAATTCCGTATTGGGAACGAAACTGCGCCTGATCTACGGCTATCCAGGGCAGCCCGACGTCTTCCTTGCCATGGAGAAGGGGGAGGTCGATGGGCATCCCTGCGTTTTCTGGAGTGCTCTGGTCTCAACCCGTCCTGCCTGGCTGAAGGAGAAGAAGGTCAACCTCCTTCTCCAGTATGGCCCCGCCAAGGAGGCCGACCTGCCGGATGTGCCCTTCATCGGGGATCTGGTGACCAATGCTGAGGACCGCTTGCTGCTCGATGCTGCCTTTGCGCCGCTGGCGTTGGGGCGTCCCTATGTCATGCCGCCGGATGTGCCCGCTGACCGGGTTGCCGCCCTGCGCAAAGCCATGGATGAAGTTTATCGTGATCGTGACTTCATTGCCGAGACGAAACAGGTCAATCTGTCGGTCAACCTTCCGCGGACCGGAGCGGACATTCAGGACCTCGTGCATCGCACCTATGCCATGCCGGCATCAACCATCGAACGCCTGAAGAGCCTCTCGAACCAGTGAGCCTTGCATGGATTGGCATCGTCGGACACTGCTTGGAGCCCTTGCACTCCCGCTGACGGGCCTCGTGCCGAAGCCCGTGCGCGCAGAAGACGCCGTCGATCTGTTGCTGATCCTTGCGGTGGATGCCTCCGGCAGTGTCAACCAGTATCGCTTTGAGCTGCAGCGACAGGGCTATGCCAACGCATTCCGGACTCTGCAGGTGTTGCAGGCGATCCAATCGGGTCTGCATCAGTCGATTGCGATTACCATGTTCCAGTGGACCGGGCCGCGACTGCACGTGGAAGTGGTTCCATGGATGGTCGTGCGCGACATGACCAGTGCAGACGCTGCCGCACGCGCCATCGAGACCGCGCCCCGCAGATTGTTTGGTGGAGGAACCTCGCTCTCGGGCGCCATTGATTATGCCATGACGATGTTTCCAACGAGTCCGGTCAAGGGCGACCGTCGCGTGATCGATGTCTCGGGTGACGGGTCGAATAATTCCGGGCGGCCTCCAACCCAGGCCCGTGATGAAGCCGTCGCTGCCGGCGTCACGATCAACGGCCTGCCGATCCTTTCGGTCGAGGATGATCTCGATGAGTACTACCGTGGGAACGTGATTGGCGGGGTGGGCAGCTTCCTTGTTGCAGCCCGGAAATTCGAGGATTTTGGCGATGCAATCGTGAAAAAACTCATTGCCGAAATTGCCTAGAACGATTAGGCCGATCTTAAAGGCAAAAGCCTGAATCAATTCGACAATCAGGAGGAACGCATGGCAGGGCAGAAGTTTGGCGACTGGAAGAACATCGACGTCGAGATCGAGGATCGCATTGCCTGGGTGACGCTGAATCGTCCCCACAAGCGCAATGCCATGAGTCCGGCCCTCAATGACGAGATGATCGAGGTTCTCGACGCCATTGAGGTCAATGATGACGCTGGCGTCGTGGTGCTGACGGGGGCAGGCGAGTCCTTCTCGGCCGGCATGGATCTGAAGGAATACTTCCGCGAGCTGGACCACCTGCCATATATCCAGCAGGTCCACCGTCGGCGCTCCGCATGGCACTGGCAATGGCGCATGTTGCCGAACTATTCCAAGCCGACGATTGCCATGGTCAATGGCTGGTGTTTCGGTGGCGCCTTCACGCCGCTCGTGGGCTGCGATCTCGCCATTGCGGCTGAGGAAGCGCAGTTTGGTCTGTCCGAGATCAACTGGGGCATCATCCCGGGCGGCAACGTGACACGTTCGGTTGTCGCGACGATGAACCTTCGCAATGCCATGTACTACGTCATGACGGGCAAGACCTTCGACGGTAAGAAGGCCGCCGAAATGGGCCTCGTCAATGAAGCCGTGCCGCTCGCCAACCTGCGTGAACATACCCGTGAGCTCGCCAAGGAACTGCTGGGCAAGAATCCGACAGTGCTGCGCGCCTGCAAGCAGGCCGTGCGAGGCGTGCTTGGCATGTCTTGGGAGCTTTCCGACGACTACCTGATGGCCAAGAGCCACCAGTCCCGCTATCTCGACACGGAAGGCGGTCGCTCGCAGGGGCTCAAGCAGTTCCTTGACGAGAAGAGCTTCCGCCCCGGCCTCGGGGGCTACAAGCGCGATGCCTGAGACGGTCTCCAGAGGTACCCCGCAGGCGGCAATAGGGCGCCTGCTGCGCCCGCGTTCTGTTGCCATAGTAGGGGCATCCCCCACGCCGGGTTCGCTCGGCGGGGGCGTGCTGGGGAACCTGATCCGATTTGGATTCACGGGGGACATTCACCTCGTGAATCCCACCCGGACCGAGATTGACGGGCGGCCCTGTGTGCCGACGACCAGGGACCTGCCGCAAGGAGTTGATTGCGCTGTTCTGGCCATTCCGCAGAAGGGCGTCATGGATGCCTTGCGCGGATGTGCGGAGCGGGGCGTGGGTGGTGTCATCTGCTTCTCTTCCGGCTTTGCCGAAGCGGGAGAAGAGGGACTTTCGGCGCAACAGGCGCTTGCTGACCTTGCCCATGACGCCGGCATCGCTGTCATGGGGCCGAATTGCCTTGGCACGATCAACTTCGTTGATGGCGTTGCCCTGACCTTCGGTGCAGCCTCGCCGAAGCCTCCGGAAGGTCCCGGGCTTGCCATTGTTTCCCAGTCTGGTGCCATGGCGACCGTAGTGCGGGCCGCCCTTCATGCACGCGATATCGGCGTCACCTTCACCGTCTCGACCGGCAATGAAGCGGTGAACGGAGCAGAGGATTTCTTCGAACATCTGATTGAGGATCCCGCAACCGGCGCCTTCGCCCTCGTCATGGAACAGGTGCGTCAGCCGCAAAGGTTCCTCGAACTGGCCCGGCGGGCGCGCAGGCTGGGCAAGCCGGTGCTGCTGCTGCATCCCGGCCGAAGCGCAGCCGCGCGGGAGTCTGCGCAGACACATACGGGCGCCATGGCCGGCAACTGGCAGGTCATGCGCAGCATCGTCTCGCGCGCGGGGGTCTGCGTGGTCGAGACGCTGGAGGAGCTGGTCGACGTCAGCGAGCTCGTGCTGCGCACGCCTTTGCCGAGCGTTCCCGGCGTGGCGATGATTACGGATTCCGGGGCCTTCAAGGGCATGGTTCTCGACTATTGCGAGGACATTGGGGTTCCGTTGCCACAGCCCGGGCCCGAGGCCACCGCCGTGATCGGTGCGATCGCGCCGGGCTTGATTCATCCCACCAATCCACTCGACCTGACGGCACAGGCGCTCATCGATCCCGACCTCTATCCCAAGACCATGAAACCCCTGCTGGCTGACAAGAATGTCGGCGCGATCTGCCTTGGGATCATCATGTCGAGCCCGCTTCTGGCCCATCGCAAGGTTGAACCGGTTGTCCGCGCCATGAAGGAGCTGCAGCCCAAGAAGCCGATCCTTTTCACCATGCTGGGCGAAGAGGCCGAGGTGCCGGCAGATTGCATTGCTGACCTTCGCAACGTTGGCGTGCCTTTCTTCCGCTCTCCGGAGAGGGCCCTGCGAGCCCTGCGTCGTGTTGCGTCCTGGCAAATGGCTCCAGTTGCTGAGTTGCCGGCGCCAATGGCTGGTCGCTTGCGCCTGCCCGGCGGGACCATTCCAGAATACAAGGCCAAGCCACTGCTCGCTGCAGCTGGCCTTCATGTGCCCCACGGCATCCTTGCGACAACGCTTGAGGAAGCCAGAGCGGCGGCCCTGACATGCGGTTATCCGGTCGCCTTGAAGGCTCAATCTTCAGCCCTGTCCCACAAGAGCGACGTTGGTGGGGTGATCCTCAATCTTGCCGATGCGGATGCGCTTGAGCGCGGCTGGACGATCTTGCAGGACAACATCCGCCATCACCGGCCTGATCTGATCCTCGACGGTGTGCTGATCGAGAAGATGGGCGCGCGGGGCACGGAACTCATCCTTGGTGCGCGCAACGACCCAGAGTGGGGCGCTGTTCTGATGGTTGGCCTTGGCGGCGTGCTGGCCGAGGCCCTGCATGATGCCCGTGTCATTCCTGCTGACTTTTCGGCGGCTGAGATCGAGGTCGAGATCCGAAAACTGCGGGCTGCCGCGATTTTCGACGGGTTCCGCGGCGAGGCCCCCCGGGACATTGCGGCTGTTGCCGAAATGGCAGCGGCACTTGGTGGCTTTGTCCGCAGGCACCCGGAGATCGTCGAGGTCGACGTCAATCCGGTTATGGTCTTTGCGATGGGGCAAGGAGCACTCGCCCTCGATGCGGTGATCGTGACGCGCTAAAATTGATCAGCGCATATCGCGATCTACGGCGCGCCAGGCAAGGGCGCGCCGCTCCGCGACTTCGACGATCATGTTGGCCATGAGCACGAGCAGGGTAGCGACGACGATCCCAGCGAAAACGCCTGTAGTATCGTTGATTTGACGTGACTGCTCGATGTAATGGCCGAGCCCTTCGCTGCCGACGAGAAATTCGCCAACGAGGGCAGCGCTGAGGGCGCGCGGCAGGGACACTTTTACGCCGGTAAAGAAAAACGGCAGGATCGAAGGCCAGACAACCTTGCGCGACAGGGTCCAGTCATCGGCACTAAGTACGCGCGCCATGTTCACGAGCTTGCGGTCAATGCTGCGCACCCCCGCAAAGACGGTCACGAAGACCACGAAGAAGACCATCAGCGAGACAATCACAAGCTTCGGCTTCAGGCCAATGCCGAACCATAGGATCAGCAGCGGTGCCAAAGCGAATTTGGGGATTCCCATGGCCGCCGAGATGAAGGGCTCCACGGCCTGCGTCAGCCGCGGGCGACGTCGCAGAAAAAGCGGCAGCAGAACCCCGAAGAACGTGCCGATCGAAAAACCGATGAGCGAGACCGAGAGGGTCACATAGGCCTGTTCGAAGACAGCGCCGGTACGGACGAGGTCGAAGATGCGAACAGCCACATCGCTGGGCGCCGCAAGAAAGAGGCGGCCGAGGCTGCGTGCCCCCAATTCCCATGCGCCGAGCAAGACCAGTGTGAGCACAAGGCGGCCGAGCGCAATGCTCAAACGTCCATCGTCGCCTTCAGCTTTGCGGTCCAGATTGGCAGCGGTCATTGGACCTGCGCCCGAATGGCTTCGTAAAGTGCCGGGAACCCTGGAAGCGCATAGACATCCTTGACGTCGCGAGGGCGCGGGATGTCGATCCTGTGCTCGCCTGCAACCCGCGTCGGGGCTTTCGTGAGAACAAGTGTCCGGTCGCCGAGGGCAATGGCCTCGCCAATGTCGTGTGTAACGAAGACGATGGTCTTGCGGCCCATGTTCCAGAGCGTGAGCAGGTCTTCCTGCAACTGCATGCGGGTTTGCGCATCAACGGCGCCAAAGGGCTCGTCCATTAGGATGACCGGCGGGTCATAGACCAGCGTTCTGATCAGCGAGCAGCGCTTGCGCATGCCGCCTGAAAGCTCGTGGGGAAAGTGCGTCTCGAACCCGGTAAGCCCAACTGCGGCCATCAGTGCGCGGGCATGTTCGCGCACCTTTTCCGAAATGCCACCGATGATTTCGAAGGGGAATAGGACATTGTCGATGGCCGTGCGCCAGGGCAGCAGGTTGTCTTCCTGTGTCACATAGCCGATCCGCCGGTTGAGGCCGGGGGAGAGCTTGCGCGCATCACCAAGGGCAGAAACCTTTCCATCGAAGGCGATCTCGCCCTCCGTGGCGGTGTCGGTCTGCGCGATGATGTTGAGCAGTGTGGTCTTGCCCGATCCGGAAGGGCCGACGATGGTCAGAAATTCGCCATCGGCTACCTGAAAACTCAGGTCCTTGAGGATCCAGGGCGAGGGTGGGCGGCCGGCGCGCTGGGGAAAGCGCTTGGCAAGCCCTCGGACATCGAGAAACGCCGTCAAAGGGCAGCCTCCGCACGCAGGGACTCTGTTGCATCCGCAGGTGGCCGCCAGCGCAGGAGAAAAGCCTCGCAGCGAGTCAGGACCGAGGAACTCAGGATGACAATCAGAGTCACAACTGCCACCGCGACGAAGATTTGCGTCGTGTCGAAATTCATCGCGCCGCTCTGGATGAAGTAGCCCAGTCCGCGGTTGGAAGAGATCATTTCAGCGACGACCGCGCCGCCGATGGCATAGGGCAGGGCGACGCGGAATCCGGCGAAGACATGAGGCACTGCACCGGGCCATACCACATGGCGTGCGATGTCACGCTCGCTGGCACCAAGGATGCGGGCCATGTCGACCAGTTTCAAATCGAGACTGCGGACGCCTGTGAGAGCGCTGAAATAGACGATGAAGAAAGTCGCTATCGCGACCAGTGCAATCTTAGATTCGATGTCAATTCCGAACCACAGGATGAATAGCGGCGCCAGGGCTAGCTTGGGTAGGCCATAGCCGCCCACCATGAAGGGGTCGAGCACGGCGATCACCTTCGCGTGGCGGCGCAGGGCAAAGGGCAGGATTGCAGCCGGAATGCCGCCGATCAGGAATCCGTAAATGGCTTCCTGCAGCGTGTACCCCGCATGGAACAGCAGATCGCCCGCTTGTACCTCAGAGATTGTTCGCGTCATCACGAGCCAGGGCGAGCTGGCCCAATAGGGGCCATAGGCCAGCGAGAAGCCCTGCCAAATGGCGATCAGGCCGGCACAGATCGCAAGCCTGTCGAAGGAACGCAGCGAAAGGCGCATCGGATCAGGCTGCGAGGCTCTGGTATTTCGACGGCCCCTGCACGGTCGTGCGGCGCATGTCGCGGCGATAGGCCTTGTCGTCGAAAGGCGTACCCCGGTGCATGGTGCAGCGGTTGTCCCAGATCACGAGGTCGCCGGTCGTCCACTTGTAGGAATAGGTATATTTGTCCTGGGTGGCGAAGGCTGTGAGTTCGTCGAGCAACGCCCGACCTTCAGCTTGCGGCCAGCCGACGATGTGTGAGGCATGGGAGGCCAGCGCGATGGACTTCACTCCGGTGCGCGGGTGGATCCGCACGAGGGGCTGCTCGACCGGGGGCATGCGGGCCAGTTCGTCCTCGCGGAAGTCCTTGCCGCCACACAGTGCGCGCGAATACCAGACCGAGTGCTCAGCCTGCAGGGTCTCGATCCGGGCCTTCATGCTGTCTGGCAGGTCTGCGTAAACAGCCCGCATATCGGCGAAGTCGGTATTTGCGCCAACGGGTGGGCAGACCCGGCC
>CAISZN010000022.1 GCA_903889985.1 uncultured Hyphomicrobiales bacterium
CCATGCCCTGCTGCAGCATCTGGGATCGCTGCCAGCCACTCGACGCGCCTCGGCAGGTGCCGCCTTCCTGCAACAGCAGCAGGTGCCCTTTTCAGCCGATGATCAGGCCGCCATGCTTGCAGAGGTGGAAGCTGTCCTTGGTCATCCCGGGCTCGCGCCGCTCTTTGGCCCGGGATCGCGGGCGGAGGTCGCCATCGCCGGGCAGGCAGGGGGAGGCACGGGACCGGAAATCAGCGGGCAGATCGACCGTGTTGCCATAACGCAGGACGCGGTCTGGATTGCTGATTTCAAGACGGGTGCCGTCCCAACCAGCGCCCCTCCGGATGCCTATGTCGCCCAGCTCGCCCTCTATGCACAGGCCATAGGGGGTCTGTGCCCGGGCCGGGAACTGCGGACATTCCTCGTCTATACTCAGGGGCCGCGGCTGATCGAAGCCAGCGAGGAGGAGCGCCGTGAGGCCCTTGCAAGGCTGACATGACGCGGGCTCGCTTGACGATCCCTTGAGCCATACCTACGTTTCGCGTCCACAGCGCGCGGGACGGCCCGCCACGATGAGCGCGAGGTTTTCATGCCCACAGAGAAAGTTACTGACGCCAGCTTCGAAGCGGACGTCCTGAAGTCATCCGAGCCGGTGGTCGTCGACTTCTGGGCCGAATGGTGCGGCCCCTGCAAGATGATCGGCCCGTCCCTCGAGGAAATCTCGACGGAAATGGCCGGCAAGGTGAAGATCACCAAGCTCAATGTGGATGAGAACCCCGGCGTCGCCGGTCAGCTCGGCATCCGCTCCATCCCGACGCTCATGATCTTCAAGGACGGCAAGCTGGCGGCCCAGAAGGTCGGTGCTGCTGCCAAGGGTGAGCTGGTCAAGTGGATCAACGGCGCCATCTGAGCGCTGTCCGGATCGAGATCAGAAGGCCCCCGCTCGTCGGGGGCCTTTTTGTTTGGATCACGGCCTGGCGAAAGTACCCGCAGGGTTCGAACCCGTCGTCGCTAGGAAGGACGCAATTGCCTGCGTCCGACGGCTGCACCCGAGTTTCTCCAAGATTGCAGAGACATGGCTCTTAACCGTGCCTTCGGTGAGGCCAAGCTCCCAGGCAATCTGCTTGTTGAGCAGGCCACGGGTCATGAGCTCAAGGATCTCAAGCTGGCGAACCGAAAGCCGGCCGACGCCGGTGGCCTGACGAGGCCCGGCCGGACGCTTGGGGGCCGAACGTCCGCCAGCCGCCAGCAGGGTGGCAAGATGGACGAGCTCGGAAGTTGGTGCCTCCGTCGGCAGGACTGCGTCGATGCGGTTCTCATTGAAGAGGCGCGCCGCCGTGGCATCGCTGGGGCCAAGCAGCAGGACCGCCACACCGCAGCCCGCCTTGGACCCCAGCGCCTGGATCAGGGCGCCATGCTCAGAGCTGGTGACAATCACCAGATCGCCCATGGCAAGGCCCGTCAGGGCATTTGCGGCATCATGGACCGATGCGAAATCGAGGAACCGTGCCGCGCTGAACCAATCCGTTTCGGCAAGCGCGCTGGTCGCGCCACGACGCAGCAAGGGGACCGGATGGATGACAAGCACATTTGGCGTCATGGCCCGCGTCACTGCGTGAGTGGAAGCAGCAGGAAGCTGCTGCGAAGGTCTGACCGCGATGTTCATGTCACACCCTATCCAAAAGTGGGGCGGTTCTTCACCGCATGCTCCATCTTTCGGCCTAGGGTCGTTCAGCGAAATGATCTGAATCAATTCTGAAGGTAGGTTCAGCGCCCTGTCTTGATCCGCGTCCACTCACGGGTGACGACCTTTTGGGTCGCAAGGTCGTTAGAGCTCACAGTATAAAGGCGCTTCATCACCTCCTCACTTGGATAAATCGCGCGGTTTTCCAGCACATCCTTGTCGACGAAGGGCTTGGATGTCAGCACGCCGTTGGCAAAATTCGTCACGCTGGAATTGCGTGCGGCCACTTCAGGCCGCAGCAGATAATCGATGAACTGATAAGCTTCCGCTACATGCGGCGCATCCTTCGGGATCGCGAGATTGTCCAGCGACATCAGCGATCCCTCTTTGGGAATCACATAGGCGATATCGACGCCGTTGTTGGCTTCCTTCGCGCGATTGCGCGCCTGGAAACTGTCACCGGCCCAGCCAATGGCAAGGCAGATGTCACCCCCCGCCAGCGCATTGATATATTCCGACGAGTGGAATTTCTTGACCGACGGCTTCACCTTCATCACCGCATCCGCCGCGCGGCGAATGTCGTCGGGCTTTTTCGAATCCGGATTGATGTTCATCCAGCGCATCACGGACGTGAGGACATCCTCGGGACTGTCGAGCATATAGACGCCACAGTCTGCGAACTTGCGCAGATTCTCTGGCTTGAAGACGGTGTCCCAGGAATCGATCGGTTTGCCGCCGGTGCGGCTCTGCGATTTCTGAACATTATAGGCAATGCCGGTGGTGAACCACATATAGTTCACCGCATATTGGTTGCCCGGATCATAGGTCGCCAGACGCGCCATGACCTCAGGCCAGAGCCCCTTCGCGTTGGGCAGTTTCGAGCGATCGAGTTTCTGATAGACGCCCGCCTGAATCTGCCGCTGCAGGAAGGTCGCGGAGGGCACGACCACGTCATAGTCTGTCTTGCCGGCGAGCAGCTTTGTTTCCAGTGTCTCGTTGGAATCATAGGTGTCATAGATCACCTTGATCCCGGTCTCGCGCGTGAAATCCTCAAGCACCTTGGGATCGATATAATCCGACCAGTTATAGACATTCACCACCTTTTCCTGCGCCAGGGCAGGAACGGCGCAGAGCGCAAAACCAAGAGCAAGCGCGAATGAACGCATGGGGATGTCTCCTCAGATATTTGTCTTGCGGGCAGCCGTTGCCAATCGTTCAAGCCCGGCATCGAGCGTGGAATCTTTCTTGGCGAAGCAGAAGCGTACGACGGTTTTCACAGGATCTTTCGCATAGAAGGCCGAGACCGGGATAGCGGCAACGCCAAAGTCTTCGACGAGACGCTTGCAGAAGGCAACGTCATCGCTTTCACCAAGTGGCGCGATATCGATGTTGACGAAATAGGTGCCTTCGCTTGGCAGTACGGGAAAGCCAAGTGTGCGCAGTCCATCGCAGAAGCGATCGCGGCTGCGCTGGAAGCCGGCACGCATCTGCGCGAAATAGGCATCCTCCTTGCCAAGACCATAGGCCACCGCGACCTGCAGGTTGGGTGGCGTTGTGAAAGTGAGGAACTGGTGCGACTTGGCGATGACGCGCAGGATGTCGGGCGCGGCCGCCACAAGTCCCACCTTCCAGCCGGTGAGCGAAAAGATTTTTCCAGCCGAGCCGATCTTGATGGTGCGCTCGCGCATCTGCGGAATCTCCATCATGGAGACATGGCGGCGGCCGTCGAACACCACGTGCTCCCAGACTTCGTCGCAGATGGCGATGGCGCCGCTCTTTACGCAGAAACGGGCGAGCAGTTCGAGCTGCTCGCGTGGATAGACGATGCCACACGGATTGAGCGGATTGTTGAACAGCACCGCGCGCGTGCGCGGTGAGAAGGCCGCGGCGAGATCTTCCTCGGTGAAGGTCCAGTAGGGCGGCTTCAGGTTGACGAAACGCGGCACGCCGCCCGCCCGCTCGACCAGCGGCAGATAGGCGTCATAGGTCGGCTGGAAAAGCACCACCTCGTCGCCCGGCTCGATCGTGGCGAAAATCGCGCCGGCCAGGGCCTCGGTCGCACCGGAGGTGACCATGACTTCGGTCGCGGGATGGAGGTCGAGGCCCTGGAAGCGCTTGTAGTGAGCGGCGATGGCCTCGCGCAGCTCCGGCAGGCCCATCATGGAGGGATACTGGTTGTAGCCATTGAGAACGGCCTCTGCCGCCATGCGGCGCACATCTTCGGGACCCGGATCATCGGGGAACCCCTGACCCAGATTGATGGCCTGCTTTTCCCGTGCGAGAGAGGACATGACTTCGAAGATCGTGGTCGGCAGGCCGGCAAAGAGGCTGTTCATCGGACGGTCCGGTGCGGCTGAAACGTGAGGCTTTCTAGCACAGCCCGCCACGGGTCACGAAAGGGGCGACGGGGAAAACAGCATGTCCGAGACGCGCAGCCTTCTCGTGCTTGGCGGTGCCCGCTCCGGCAAGAGCCGCTATGCGCAGGGCCTGCTGGCCGCCAGTCGCAGGCAGCCCGTGGTGATCGCAACGGCAGAGGCCGGGGATACCGAGATGGCCGCGCGGATTGCCACCCATCGGGCCGAGCGGCCGGATGGGTGGATCACGCTGGAATGCCCACTGGACCTCGCCGCCTGCCTTGGCGCGCAGGCCGCGCCCGACAGGGTCCTGCTGGTCGACTGCCTGACGCTGTGGCTGTCGAACCTCTTCATGGCCGAGCGGGATGTGGAGGCTGAGAGCGAAATATTGCTGCAGGCAATCGCAGCGCTCACTGGCCCGGTCATTTTTGTGTCCAACGAGGTTGGCGGCGGCATTGTGCCGGAAAGCCCCCTTGGCCGGGCATTCCGCGATGCCCAGGGCCGGCTCAACCAGCAGGTGGCACAGGCCTGCGATCACGTGGTGCTGGTGAGCGCTGGCCTGCCCCTGCAGATCAAGCCCGCGCCCCTGCCCACGATCAGCGTCTGACCGCGCCCGGCACCTTGGCCAGAAGCTCAGCCCCGAGCGCCTCGATCAGCGCGGGCGTGGAGGGCCCGCCGCAGATGGTCAGCCTGCCTGCCAGGAAGATGCGCTTCTCGGGTGGCCAGAGTTGCAGCAGGGTCGGATGGACGAGAAAGGCCTGACCATTGTCCTCAGGTTCGCCAACCTCATCGCCGATTACCAGGAAGTCGGGACGCTTCTGCACCAGCGCTTCCAGCGTGACAAAGCCATAGGCTCCAAGGCCAAAGTCAGGAGCCGCATCGCGCATTCCAGCGGCAGCAAGCACTTCATTGGCGAGCCCCGCGTGATAGACGAACCCGCGCCGATGCAGGGTGAGGAAACTTGGGCGACGATCGCCTTCAATGCGTGGGAGGCGGGCAAGAGAGCGGTCAATCTCTGCCAACAGCGCAACACCACGATCGGCATGGCCGAGTGCCTCGGCAACGCTTGCGATCTGCGCACGCCCGGCCGTGAGCGTCGACCACGGCTCGAGTGTCAGTGTCTGGATATGGCGCATCTCGAGAATGCTGCGCGTGTAACGATTATCGTATTGGCCGATCAGCACGAGATCTGCATCAGCGCGCAGCAGGTCTTCACCAGATGCCCGGTTCGACACAAACTGATGCGCACGATCTGCGAGATAGGAGATGGAGGCATCGCGCGCCAGCGGACTCAGCGAAGCAATCTGCTCGCGATCCGCAAGCGACATCAACAACTGATCTGAACAAAGGTTGGCCGACACCACACGCTGCGGCGCCTCGCCTGCCAGGGCGCTCATTGCGATGCAGCAGATCAGCGCGAAAGAACTAAGAGCGCGCAGGGTCTTCTCCGAAAGCCGTAAAACAGGCCTGACAATTAGTCGTTGCGGCTCCCATGCACAATCTCTATGCTTTTTTTCGCATTGGTGCCCCGCAAGGGGTGAAACGGGAATGCGGTGAGGGAGTGATCCCAAAGCCGCGGCTGCCCCCGCAACTGTAAACGGCAAGTGTTTGCCCCTATTCGTCACTGGGTCCCAGACCTGGGAAGACGGGCAACCGCCATCGAGCCGTGAGCCAGGAGACCGGCCAGTGTCATCGCAACCCATACGCCGTCGGCGGGACGGCAGGAGGAAACATGACGCTTACCCCCGGCCGCCTTGGCGCGGCACTGCTCCCCTTTGCATTTACGATCACAACGCCCCTTTTCGCGCAGGACGCTTCATTGCCCGTGCTCGTCATTACGGCGACGCGCGTTCCCACTGACCTGTCGCGCACGGGCAGTTCCATCTCTGTCATCCCATCGCAGGAGATCGAGCGCAGCGGTGCCAAGGGACTGACCGAAGTCCTGCAGGCCGTGCCGGGCCTCTATATCCATGACCAGGGCGGCATCGGTTCTGCTGCGACAGCCACCCTGCGTGGGGCAAGCCCAGGACAGACTCTCGTCCTGCTCGATGGCATCCCGATCGGCGATACGACGGGCACCGATACGACGCTGGATTTCGGCGGAATTGCGACCACCGATATCGAGCGCATCGAAGTGCTGCGTGGTCCGCAGACTGCGCTTTATGGCTCGAATGCCATGGGTGGCGTGATCAACATCATCACCCGCAAGGGAAAGGGAGACATTCGTCGCAGCGTCAGTCTCGAAGGCGGCTCTTACGGGTTACTCCACGGGCGCGGGTCAATCAGCGGCAGCACGGACACGATGAGTTATGCGCTCTCGGTCGATACGCTGCATGCGGATGGCTTTCCGCGTTACGGTTATCGCATCGATCGTCTCAAAGGCTTGCTGCCCCCGATGCCGAAAGGCGACCCCACCGATCGCACAGGTGTCAGCGGTCGGTTCAGCTGGCTTGTGGGCGACGGTATAGAAATCGAAACGGGTTTTTCCGCGCATCATAACCGCGTCACCTTTGACAATCCCTTCGCCTTTGTCCCCGCTGATCTCTACAGCCGCTTCAACCAGCAGAGACAATGGACGGCTCAGGCCTTCGTGAAGGCTACGGCTCTCGCCTTCGATGGCAAATTGAAGAATGCCCTCACTGTCTTCGGCAATCTCACGGATCGTTCCATCGCCCAGACCGAGAGCTGCCCGCCCTTCTATGCAACGGGTTGCTACACGCTCTATCACGGCACACGGACAGGTGCGGAATATCAGGGCGATCTCAATCTCGGCAGCTGGGGCACAACAGTCTTTGGTGCGCGCACCGAAACAGAACGGGCTGATACGGCCATTGAGGTTGCACCGCAGGGATCATTGCCTGCAACACCGCAGTTCAACCAGCATCAGACAACAAATTCGGTCTATGCGCTGCAGACGGCTTCGCTTGGCTCACAGGTCGATGTTTCCCTTGGCGGTCGCATCGATTCCGTATCAGGGGGTGCAAGTTTCCCGACCTGGCGTGGCACCGTCGCGTGGCGCATTCCCGACACAACGACCAAGCTGCGTGCGAGCGCCGGCACGGGCGCCAAGATCCCGTCTCTCTATCAGCGTTTCAGTGCCTACGGCACCGCCTCGCTCAACCCTGAGACGAGCGTGGGCGTCGATGCGGGGATCGATCAGACCCTGTTCAATGACCGTCTGACCCTCTCGGGAACGATCTTCTACAACCGCTATCATGATCTCATCGGCTTCCGCTTCAGCGGTTGCGACGCGACTCATCCCTTCGGCTGCTACTTCAATACGGGTCGCGCGGAAACCAAGGGATTTGAAGGCAGCGCTGACGCGGTGATCGTGCCCAATGAATGGCGCCTGCGCACGGCCTATACCTATCTCGCGTCAAAGGACCTGATCACGGGGGCAGAACTTCTTCAGCGGCCACGCAACAAGGCGAGCACCTCGCTCATTTACACGGGCATGCCGAAGCTCGAGCTTGAAGGACGCGTGACATATGTGGGCACGCGTCTGGACTTCGGCTCCGTGCGGCTCGATCCCTACTGGCGTGTCGATGCCTTCGCCTCCTATCGAGTCAGCGATACGGTCACCCTCTTTGCACGCGGCGAAAATCTCACT
Source organism: uncultured Hyphomicrobiales bacterium (assembly GCA_903889985.1). Taxonomy (GTDB): domain Bacteria; phylum Pseudomonadota; class Alphaproteobacteria; order Rhizobiales; family Beijerinckiaceae; genus Terripilifer. The sequence goes on from CAISZN010000022.1 coordinate 7,628, forward strand.
GACGCAAAATACGAAGAGGTCCAGAATTACGGCGTCGCAGGGCGCTCCATCTATGGAGGCGTCAAGGTCACATGGTGAGCGCAGCGCCGCAAAGCCGGACAAGGATGCGTGCCATCTCCGGATGGCGTACGCCTGCGTTCGGCGGCGTGCTGGTGCTGCTCCTCGTGGTCGTTGCCCTGTCGTCGCTGGCGGTGGGGCCAGCCGCCCTGACCCCGGCAGAGGTGCTGCGCGGATTGCTGCGCAGCGATGGCATCGAAAGCCTCATCGTGCGCGACATTCGCCTGCCGCGCATGCTCCTCTCCCTCAGCATCGGCGGGATGCTCGGCCTGTCGGGCGCCGCCATGCAGGCGCTGCTGCGCAATCCCCTTGCAGAACCTGCGGTGCTTGGTGCCCCTCAGGCCGCAGCCTTTGGCGCCGTTGCCGTACTCTATTCGGGAATGGCCGGTGCCTATTCCTTCGCGCTGCCGGCCTCGGCCATGCTGGGCGCGCTTCTGTCGATCCTGCTCGTCATCGGGGTTGCGGGCCGTAGCGCCAGCACGCTGACGCTGATCCTCGCAGGCCTCGCGGTCTCGAGCCTGGCAGGGGCCGCAACGTCGCTTGCCATCAATCTCTCGCCGAACCCCTTCGCCGTGACGGAAATCGTCTTCTGGCTCATGGGCTCCTTCGAGGATCGCACCCTGCGCCACGTGCTGATGGCTCTGCCCTTCATCACGGTCGGTTCGGGCCTCATCCTGCTGTGTGGGCGCGGCTACAGGGCCCTGACGCTGGGGGAGGATGCTGCCGTCAGTCTCGGGGTCAATCTCGGCCGCCTGCGGCTCTACACGGTGGCAGGTGTGGCGCTGGGCGTGGGTGCCGCTGTCTCGGTCTCCGGGGCTATCGGCTTCGTGGGGCTCGTCGCGCCCCATTTCGTGCGCCGCTTCGTGGCCTCCGATCCGCAGCGCACCCTGCTGCCCTCCGCCGCGGCAGGCGCGATCCTGCTGACCGCTGCCGATGTGCTCGTGCGACTCGTGCCCGCAACCAGCGAAATCCGCATCGGCGTGGTCACGGCCCTGCTCGGTGTGCCCATGTTCCTCTGGATCATCGCGCGACAGGTGCGGCAAGGGGGCCTGTCATGAGCGCCTCGCCCCTCGAGATCCGTGACCTCTGCGTTGACCTTGGCAAGCGCCCCGTCCTGCAGGGCCTGTCGCTCTGCCTGACGCCCGGCAGCTTCACCGCCGTGCTTGGCCCCAACGGGGCCGGCAAGAGCACCCTGCTGCGCGCCGCAGCGGGCATCCTGCCCGCACGGGCCGGCACCATCACCAGAAGCCGGCTTGCCTATCTGCCACAGAATGGGGGCATCGCCTGGCCCATGCCGGTGCGCGACATTGTCGCCCTCGGCCGCACCCATTTCGGTGGATTGCGCAGCCTGCTGTCGCCCGCCGACGAGGCGGTCATCGACGAGGTGCTGGAAGCCTGCAGCCTGACGGAACTCGCCGACCGCCCTGCGACGGAGCTGTCAGGCGGAGAGCTGTCGCGGGTGCTGCTCGCCCGGACCCTCGCCGTGAAGGCACCGCTCCTCCTCCTCGACGAGCCGGTCGCAGCCCTCGATCCCGCCCGGCAGATCGGCACCATGGATCTCCTCACCCGCGAGACCCGGCAGGGCAACGCGGTGGTGGCCGTGCTGCATGACCTGACACTGGCGCTGCGCTATGCGACCCGGATCGTGGTCATGGATGGCGGCCGGATCGTCGCTGATGATACGCCGGAGGCCATTCTCGACCTGCAGGTGCTCGACCGGGTCTTCAACATCCGCATCGACCTGGCCCGAACGTCAGATGGCCGCCAGCTTGCCGGTTTCGGTCACGGCTAGTCGATAAGCCCACTCGACAGCGGCCTCCACAGAGCTAAAACCGCCAAAACTCGCCGGAGACGGATCATGACCACGGGCGCTGCGCAGGAGCGGTTCGACTATATCGTCATCGGCGCGGGATCTGCCGGCTGCGTGCTGGCCAATCGCCTGTCTGCCGATCCGCGCAACCGTGTGCTCGTCCTGGAAGCAGGCGGGATGGACGACTGGATCTGGTTCCACATCCCCGTCGGCTATCTCTTCGCCATCGGCAATCCGCGCGCGGACTGGCTGTTCAAGACCGAACCTGAATCCGGGCTCAACGGGCGCGTGCTGGGCTATCCGCGCGGGCGCGTCATCGGCGGCTGCTCGGCCATCAACGCCATGATCTACATGCGCGGGCAGTCGGCTGATTACGACGGCTGGCGGCAGCTCGGCCTCGAAGGCTGGGGCTGGGATGACGTGCTGCCCTATTTCCGAAAGCAGGAGGATCACTTCGGCGGCCGCAATGACATGCATGGCGCTGGCGGCGAATGGCGCGTCGAAGAACCGCGCATGCGCTGGGAAATCCTCGATGCCGTGCGCGATGCCGCCGCAGAGATCGGTATTCCGAAGGTGGAAGATTTCAATCGCGGCAACAATTTCGGTGCCGCCTATTTCCATCTCAACCAGAAGACCGGCCGCCGCTGGAGTGCAGCGCGCGGATTCCTCAAGCCCGTTCTCAACCGGCCGAACCTGAAGCTCGTCACTGGCGCGCTGGTAGAGCGGATCAACATCGAGAATGGCCGCGCGACCGGTGTCACCTACACCGCCAATGGCATCAGCCAGACCGCCCTCGCTGCAGGTGAAATCGTCCTGAGCGCGGGCGCCATCGGCAGCCCGCATCTGCTGGAACGATCCGGTATCGGCAATGGCGTCCTCCTGCAGCAGCACGGTATAGATGCGCTGCATCATCTGCCGGGGGTTGGTGAAAACCTGCAGGACCATCTGCAGATCCGGCCGATCTTCAAGGTGTCGAACACCAGGACGCTGAATGTGGAATATCAGTCGCTCTTCAAGCGGGCGAAGATGGGCATCGACTATGCCCTGTTCCGGCGCGGTCCGCTGACCATGGCACCCTCGCAGCTCGGCATCTTCACCAGGTCGAGCGACGATTATGAAACGCCGAACATCCAGTTTCACATCCAGCCGCTGTCACTCGACAAGTTCGGCGAGCCCATGCATCCCTTCGGCGCCATCACCGTCAGCGTGTGCAATCTTCGTCCGACAAGTCGCGGCAGCGTGCATCTGCAATCGCCCAAAAGCACTGACGCGCCTGCGATTGCGCCCCATTACCTGTCGAGTGAGGAAGACCGGCGCGTCGCTGCCGACAGCATTCGCGTGGCGCGGAAACTCTGTGCTGCACCATCCCTGCGTCGCTTCAGCCCTGAGGAGTTCCGGCCCGGCCCAGCGGCCGTGACCGAAGAGGATCTGGTGAAGGCGGCGGGTGATCTGGGCACCACCATCTTCCATCCCGTCGGCACCTGCCGGATGGGACGGCGCGAGGAAGCCGATGCCGTAGTCGACGCCCGGCTGCGGGTGATCGGGCTTGCGGGCCTGCGGATCGCCGATGCCTCGGTTATGCCGCGCATCACCAGCGGCAATACCAATTCCCCGACCATGATGATCGCGGAGAAGGCGGCGGAAATGATACTGTCGGACGCACGCGCCTGACGCGTGGCGATTCTCACAGGGTCATGCCCGCAAAATCATGCTTGAAGGTCCCGCAGCCATTCCCCTGGACGGCCGCCAGTCCGAGACGGCGCTCTTCGTCGCACGCGGGACGCGTCGCCTGTTGCGCGCCCATGGCTTCTCGACAATCACGGAACTGACCCTGGCCTCGGGCCGGCGTGCAGACATCGTGGCGGTCGGCTCGAACGGCAACATTCACATTGTCGAGATCAAGTCATCGATCGCGGATTTCCGGGCCGATTCGAAATGGCCGGACTATCGTCTGCATTGCGACCGGCTGTTTTTCTCGATCCCGCCCGACGTACCGGTAGAGATCATGCCCGAGGATGCTGGCCTCATCGTCGCTGATGCCTTCGGGGCGACCGTGCTGCGCGAGGCACCGGTTCACAAGCTCGCAGGGGCAACGCGCCGCGCCATGCTGCTGCGTTTTGCTCAGGTGGCCGCCGACCGGCTGCACCATTTGGTCGATCCGGGTATGGGCGAAATGGCCGGCGGCTAGCGCGGCGCACGCTTGGCGAGAATGCGCTGCAGCGTGCGCCGGTGCATGTTGAGGCGCCGCGCCGTCTCGGAGACATTGCGATCGCACAGTTCATAGACGCGCTGGATATGCTCCCAGCGGACGCGGTCCGCCGACATGGGATTTTCCGGCAGTTCCGCCTTGTCGTGGCGGGTCGCCATGAGGGCAGAGTAGATCTCATCCGCATCGGCGGGCTTGGCGAGATAGTCGAAAGCGCCGAGCTTCACCGCCGTAACCGCCGTGACGATATTGCC
>CAISZN010000023.1 GCA_903889985.1 uncultured Hyphomicrobiales bacterium
CACGGAAGTCGCGAATGCGCGGCAGCGCAATCGTGACCAGGCGGTCCAGGAATTCATACATGCGGGTCTTGCGCAGGGTGACCTTCGCGCCGATCGGCATGTTCTCGCGCACCTTGAAGGTCGAGATCGCCTTGCGGGCCCGCGTCACGATGGGCTTCTGACCCGAGATCAGCGCCAGATCGCCAGCGGCGGTCGTCACCTTCTTCGTGTCATTCACGGCATCGCCAACACCCATGTTCAGTACGATCTTCTCGATCACCGGAACTTCGAGGGGGTTCTTGTAGCCGAACTGCTCGATCATCTGCGCGCGGACGACCTCGTCATAATGCTTGCGCATACGCGGGGTATAGTCCTTCGGCACAACGAGATCAGCAGCGCTCGCCGTCTGGCCGGAAATCGCAGCTTCGCCGCGCTTCGCCTTGGGAGCCTTTTCCTTCTGAGCCTCAGCCATCGATCAGTTCTCCCGAACGCTTGGCGACGCGGACCTTACGGCCGTCATCGAGGGTCTTGAAACCGACGCGGGTCGCCTTGCCATCCTTGGGATCGGCGATTGCGAGGTTGGAGAGCTGAATGGGAGCCTCCTTGGAGATGATCCCGCCCTCCTGGTTCGCGGTCTGGCGCTGATGGCGCTTGACCAGATTGACGCCGCGCACGACAGCACGATCCTCAGCCGGGATCACCTGCACGACTTCGCCCGAACGGCCCTTATCACGGCCCGCGAGCACGACGACCTTGTCGCCCTTCTTGATCTTGGCAGCCATTACAGAACCTCCGGCGCCAGCGAGATGATCTTCATGTGGTTCTTGGCGCGAAGCTCGCGCGGAACCGGCCCGAAGATACGGGTGCCGATCGGCTCTGACTGGTTGTTGATCAGGACCGCTGCGTTCGAGTCGAAACGGATGACCGAACCGTCCGAACGGCGGATGTCCTTGGCGGTGCGAACGACGACCGCCTTCATGACGTCGCCCTTCTTCACGCGACCGCGCGGAATGGCTTCCTTAATGGAAACGACGATGATGTCCCCAACGCCCGCGTACTTCCTCTTGGAACCACCGAGCACCTTGATGCACATCACACGACGAGCACCGCTATTGTCGGCGACGTCGAGGTTGGTCTGCATCTGAATCATGGCTACTAGCCTTTCTATCAGATCGGTTTCCGGCCGGATCTTCCCGGTACCGGACTACGCCTGAGAGGGACGGAACCGCCCCCCGGTGAGATTGTCAGCCCTGCCCTGCGTCGACGACGACCCAGCGCTTGAGCTTGGAGATCGGCTTGCTCTCCTCGATGGAGACCGAATCACCGACCTTGTACTGCTTGTTTTCATCGTGCGCATGATAATTTTTTGACCGGCGCACGGTCTTCTTCAGAAGCGGATGGGTGAAACGACGTTCCACCTTCACCACAACGGTCTTTTCCTGTTTGTCGCTGACGACGACGCCCTGGAGAATTCGCTTCGGCATCTTCTGCGTCCTTACTTCTTGGCCGCGGCGCGCTTTTGGGCGGCGACGGTCTTCACGCGGGCGATGTCACGACGGACAACGCGGACGCGAGATGTGTTCTCGAGCTGGCCAGTGGCGCGCTGGAACCGAAGATTGAACTGCTCCTTCTTGAGCTTCAGAAGCTCGTCGGAGAGTTGATCATCGGTCATGACGCGGAGATCGCCGAAACGCTGCTTGGATTTCATGTCGGCTCCTCCTTACTCGGCGATGCGCTGGATGAAGCGCGTCTTGATCGGCAGCTTGGCAGCCGCAAGGGTCAGGGCCTCACGTGCGAGCTCAGGCGAAATGCCGTCGATCTCGAACATGATACGACCCGGGGCAACGCGCGCTGCCCAATATTCGGGAGCGCCCTTACCCTTACCCATGCGGACTTCCGTGGGCTTCTTGGAGACTGGAACATCCGGGAAAATCCGGACCCAGACGCGCCCGGCGCGCTTCATATGGCGCGTCATGGCACGGCGGGCAGCCTCGATCTGGCGGGCGGTGATGCGCTCCGGCTCCATTGCCTTCAGGCCAAACTGGCCGAAGTTAAGAGCAAAGCCACCCTTCGCCACACCGTGGATACGGCCCTTGAAGGCCTTCCTGAACTTCGTGCGCTTTGGTTGCAACATGGTTCTGATATCCCTGGAAAGCGATCAGGCCGCGTCGCGATCGCCACGATGGCGACGACGCTCGTTACCGCCACCGGAGTGGTCCTGCTCTGCCATTTTCTTGTCTTGAGCCATCGGATCATGCTCAAGGATCTCGCCCTTGAAGATCCAGACCTTGATGCCGCAAGTGCCGTAGGCCGTATGGGCCGTCGCAACACCATAGTCAACATCCGCACGCAGCGTGTGCAGCGGAACGCGACCTTCGCGGTACCATTCGAGGCGGGCGATTTCCGCGCCACCCAGACGACCCGAGCAATTGATACGGATGCCTTCGGCACCCAGGCGCATGGCCGACTGAACGGCGCGCTTCATGGCGCGACGGAAGGCGACACGACGCTCGAGCTGCTGGGCGATCGAGTCGGCCACGAGCGTGGCGTCGATCTCGGGCTTGCGCACCTCGACGATGTTGATGACGACCTCGGAGTCCGTCAGCTTGGCGACAAGCTTGCGGATCTTGTCGATGTCGGCGCCCTTCTTGCCGATCACCACACCCGGACGGGCGGAGTGGATCGTCACGCGGCACTTCTTGTGCGGGCGCTCGATAATGATCTTCGAGACTGCCGCCTGCTTGAGGCTCTTCATCAGAGCCTCACGGATACGCATGTCTTCGTGCAGCAGCTTGGCATATTCGTCGCGGGACGCGAACCAACGCGAATCCCAGGTGCGATTAATGCCGAGGCGCAGCCCGATCGGATTGACCTTCTGACCCATCGTTCTCTCCTCAGGCCTTCGCGGCTTCGGCTTGCACTTCGCGCACCACGATCGTGATGTTCGAGAACGGCTTCTCGATACGGCCGGCGCGACCGCGAGCCCGCGGGCTGAAGCGCTTCATGACAAGCGCCTTGCCAACGTGCGCCTCGGCGACGACGAGATCGTCGACGTCGAGCGAGTGGTTGTTCTCGGCATTCGCGATGGCGCTCTCGAGCACCTTCTTGACGTCAACCGCAGCACGCTTGCGCGAGAACTGCAGATCGGCCAGAGCGCGATCGACCTTCTTGCCGCGGATGAGCTGAGCCAGGAGATTCAGCTTCTGCGGGCTGATACGCAGCATGCGGGCAACCGCCTTGGCTTCGTTGTCCTTCAGCGCGCGGGGGGACTTTTCCTTACCCATGATTAGCCCCTCTTCGCCTTCTTGTCCGCCGCGTGCCCATGGAAGGTGCGCGTGGGCGAGAACTCGCCGAACTTGTGACCGATCATGTCCTCGGTCACGGTGACGGGAATATGCTTGTGCCCATTATAGACGCCGAACGTCAAACCGACGAACTGCGGCAGAATGGTCGAACGGCGGCTCCAGATCTTGATGACTTCGGAGCGGCCAGAGGCGCGCGAAGTATCAGCCTTCTTGAGCAGGTAACCGTCGACGAACGGGCCTTTCCAGATCGAGCGAGCCATGGATCAGCCCTTCTTCTTGCTCTTGTGACGCGAGGTCACGATGAACTTGGTGGTCGTCTTGTTCGTGCGGGTCTTCTTGCCCTTGGTCGGCTTGCCCCACGGCGTAACCGGGTGGCGACCGCCTGACGTACGACCTTCGCCGCCGCCGTGCGGATGGTCGACCGGGTTCATGGTCACGCCGCGGTTATGCGGACGCTGCCCCATCCAGCGGTTACGACCCGCCTTACCCATCGACGTATTCATGTGGTCAGGGTTGGACACCGCGCCCACCGTGGCGAAGCACTGCCCGTGAATGAGGCGCTGCTCACCGCTGTTGAGGCGCACGATCACATAACCCTGGTCGCGACCGACGATCTGGGCATAAGTGCCAGCCGAGCGAGCAATCGAACCACCCTTGCCGATCTTCATCTCGACATTGTGGACGATCGTTCCGACCGGAATGTTGGCCAGAGGCATCGCATTGCCCGGCTTCACGTCGACCTGGTTGCCGGAGACAACCTCATCACCCGCCTGCAGACGCTGGGGAGCGATGATGTAGCTCAGCGTGCCATCCGTGTAGCGGATCAGCGCGATGAAGGAAGTGCGGTTCGGATCATACTCGAGCCGCTCGACCTTCGCCGACATGTCAAGCTTGCGACGCTTGAAGTCAACGATTCGATAGGTCTGCTTGTGACCACCGCCACGGAAGCGGACGGTCACACGACCGGTGTTGTTGCGGCCACCCTTGGAGCTCTTGCCCTCGGTGAGCGTCTTGACCGGCTTGCCCTTGTAGAGCTCGCTGCGGTCGACGATCACCAGCTGGCGAAGGCCCGGCGTGACCGGCTTGAAGGTTTTGAGTGCCATCAGTCTGTCCCTCGACGCTCGCTCACAGGCCCGTCGTCACGTCGATCTTGTGGCCCTCAGCGAGGGTCACGACCGCTTTCTTGACGTCGGACTGGGTCCCGCGGGTGCCGCGGAAAATCTTAGTCTTGCCCTTGCGAATAAGGGTGTTGACGCTCTCGACCTTCACGTCGAAGAGACGCTCGACAGCCGCCTTGATCTGCGGCTTCGTGGCGTCCTTGCGGACCTTGAAGACCACCTTGTTCTCCTCCGACGCCATGGTCGCCTTCTCGGTAATCACCGGGGAGACGATCACGTCGTAGTGGCGCGTATCGGCAAAGCGAGATGCCTGGCTCATGAGAAACGCGCCTCCAGCGCATCGATGGCCGCCTTGGTCAGCACAAGCTTCTCACGGCGGAAGATGTCGTAGACGTTGATGCCCTGAACCGGCAGGACGTCGATCTGCGGAATGTTACGCGCCGCAAGAGCGAAGTTCTCGTTCGGCTCGGCACCGTCGATGATCAGTGCAGACGCAAGGCCAAGCTTCTCGAACTGCGCCTTCAGCGCCTTCGTCTTTGGCTCGGACATGTCGGCGCTCTGCCAGACGATGATGCCACCGCCCTTGGCCTTGGCGGACAGCGCATGCCTGAGAGCAAGCGCGCGCACCTTCTTGGGCAGGTCATGGGCGTGGCTGCGGACCTGAGGACCGAAGGCGCGACCACCACCACGGAACTGAGGCACACGTGCCGAACCGTGACGGGCGCCGCCGGTGCCCTTCTGCTTGTACATCTTCTTGCCGGTACGGGCGATGTCCGCGCGGTTCTTCACCGCGTGGGTGCCAGCGCGCCGCTTGGCAAGCTGATAACGGATCATGCGCGCAATGAGATCCTGGCGCGGCTCAAGACCGAAGATGTCGTCCTTGAGATCAATCGAACCGGTGGACGATCCGTCGAGCGACGTGATGTCGATCTTCATGGCTCAGCCCTCCTTCTGTTCTTCAGGGGCAGCGCCGTCGCCCTTGACCCGGAACTTGCCCGGCACAGGAACGTCTTTCGGAAGCGCCTTCTTGATGGCATCGCGCACGCGGATCCAGCCGCCGGCGTGACCAGGTACTGCACCCTCGACGAGGATGAGGCCACGGGCAACGTCGGTCTGGACGACGCGCAGGTTGAGCGTGGTGACACGCTCCACACCCATGTGGCCGGCCATCTTCTTGTTCTTGAAGGTCTTGCCGGGGTCCTGACGACCACCGGTAGAACCATGCGAACGGTGCGAGAGCGACACGCCGTGGGTTGCACGCAGACCACCGAAGTTCCAGCGCTTCATCGGACCGGCGAAACCCTTACCAAGGGTCACGCCCGACACGTCGACGAACTGGCCGGGGACGAAGTGATCCGCCGTGATCTCGGCACCAACCGGGATCAGGCTCGTCTCGTCCACGCGGAACTCTTCGATGCGGAGCTTGGGCTCCACTTCGGCGCGGGCGAAGCGTTCACGCTCCGCCTTCGACACGTTTTTCACCTTCGCGTGGCCAATGCCAAGCTGAAGGGCCGTGTAGCCGTTCTTTTCCATGGTCCGATGAGCGACGACCTGACAGCCGTCCATCTTGAGGACCGTGACCGGCACATGTTCACCGGCGTCTGTGAAGACGCGGGTCATGCCGACCTTCTGTGCGATAACACCTGACCGCATGATGGTCTTTCCTTCAGGGCACATTCACGAGAGGAAGAGGTGCCCGGTTAAAACTCACAGCTTGATTTCGACGTCCACACCCGCCGCCAGGTCGAGCTTCATCAAAGCATCAACCGTCTGGGGGGTGGGGTCTACGATATCAAGCACACGCTTGTGTGTGCGGATCTCGAACTGCTCGCGCGACTTCTTGTCGATGTGCGGCGAGCGGTTGACCGTGAACTTCTCGATCTGCGTCGGCAACGGGATCGGCCCCCGCACCTGGGCGCCGGTCCGCTTGGCGGTCGAAACGATCTCCTTCGTCGACGTATCGAGTACACGATGGTCGAACGCCTTGAGGCGGATGCGGATGTTTTGCCCGTTCATTGTCTCGTCCTTCGGAGCGTCCATGGCCGCGGGAGGTTAAACCCCGCGGCCTGCGGAGCATTACTCGATGATGGAAGCAACCACGCCGGCGCCAACCGTGCGGCCACCTTCACGGATAGCGAAGCGGAGCTTCTCTTCCATCGCGATCGGAACGATCAGCGCGACTTCCATCGTCACGTTATCGCCCGGCATCACCATCTCGGTGCCTTCGGGAAGCGACACGATGCCGGTCACGTCCGTCGTGCGGAAATAGAACTGCGGACGATAGTTCGTGAAGAACGGCGTATGACGACCGCCCTC
>CAISZN010000024.1 GCA_903889985.1 uncultured Hyphomicrobiales bacterium
ACAACGAACTCGTCATCGTGCCGGAGGCGGGCCACTCGATCCACTGGGAGCGACCGGACCTCTTCAATGCAACGGTGATCGACTTCATCAGGCGACGCTGTTGAGCTTCCTCAGCGCGCCGTGATGGCATTCCTCAGGGCGACCGGGTCCGCAATCATGGGCAGGCTCTCCCAGCTCTCGCCGGTGCCCCGGACCGTGAGCGTGCCATAGCCAAGAATACGCCCGAGCAGGCTCTGGTCGACCAGCACGGTCTCCACCTTGTCCATGTTCAGCTCCATGGTGCGGCGGGAGATGAAGCCCGACTTGTAGATCACCCGGCGGTCCGTAACCCCGATCTCGGTGATCCAGCGCCGGAACCAGGCATGGGCGGCAAAGCCAAGACCAACGACGGCCATGAAGGCCGCTGCCAGATTCATGACCCCCCGTGTGCCCTGATCGGCTCGCGAGGCCAGCAACATCAGCAAAAGGGCAATGGCAAAGCAGACCAGCGCCCGCCAGTAGGCGACCCAGTGCAGGCGCCCCTCGGCCAGAAGCTTCTCGTCGGGCTGCAGGACTTCGCGGACATAGGACATTGGGGCTCGGGGGGCTGGACACGTTGGTTGCAGGATAGAGGGCGACCCCTGAGGCAGGCAATCGGCTTGCTCCGGAGCCCCCCCGCGCTTATGAGACGCCTCACTCTCCCATCAGGCTTGGATGACATGACCGACACGCCCCCGTCCTCTTCCACCGTCAAGGCGCGGCTTCCGCGCGGCTTCGCGGACCGGGGCCCGGCCGAGATCGCCGCCACCAACCGCATGCTCGAAGCAATCCGCGCGTCCTACGAGCTCTATGGCTTCGAGGGGGTGGAAACGCCCTTCTTCGAATTCACCGATGCACTGGGCAAGTTCCTGCCGGACCTCGACCGTCCCAATGAGGGTGTTTTCTCCCTGCAGGACGATGACGAGCAGTGGGTGTCCCTGCGCTACGACCTGACGGCCCCGCTCGCGCGCTATGTGGCGGAGAATTTCGACAAGCTGCCGAAGCCCTATCGCAGCTACCGGGTCGGCTGGGTGTTCCGCAACGAGAAGCCGGGCCCGGGCCGCTTCCGCCAGTTCATGCAGTTCGACGCCGACACGGTGGGTTCTGCCTCGGTCGCGGCGGATGCGGAGATCTGCATGATGGCCGCCGATACGCTGGAGCGGCTTGGCATTGGCCGCAGTGACTTCGTCATCAAGGTCAACAACCGCAAGGTGCTCGACGGCGTGCTCGAGGCTGCCGGCCTCGATGGCGAAGGCAAAGCTGCGCAGAAGCTCATCGTGCTGCGCGCCATCGACAAGCTCGACCGCCTCGGCCCAGAGGGCGTGCGCCTGCTGCTGGGCTCAGGCCGCAAGGATGAATCCGGCGACTTCACCAAGGGTGCCGATCTCGCAGCCTCCGCCATCGACCGCATCCTCGCTTTCACGGCAGCCCGTGCGCAGACCAATGCCGCCACGATTGCCAACCTGATGACAGCCGTTGGCGACTCCGCCCGTGGCCGCGAAGGCGTGGGTGAACTGGAACAGATGGCCACGCTCTTTGCAGCTGCTGGCTATGAAGGCCGCATCCTCATCGACCCCGCCGTCGTGCGCGGCCTCGAATATTA
>CAISZN010000025.1 GCA_903889985.1 uncultured Hyphomicrobiales bacterium
CACCCAGTTCGTGCCCGGCCATGTGCACCTGAAGGACCTTGGCCAGCTCGTCGCCCGCGAGATCGAGGCGGCCGGCGGCGTGGCCAAGGAGTTCAACACCATCGCGGTGGATGATGGCATCGCCATGGGCCATGACGGCATGCTCTACAGCCTGCCCTCGCGCGAGATCATCGCCGACAGCGTCGAATACATGGTCAACGCCCATTGCGCCGACGCGATGGTCTGCATCTCCAACTGCGACAAGATCACGCCCGGCATGCTGATGGCGTCTCTGCGCCTCAACATCCCGACCGTCTTCGTCTCGGGTGGACCGATGGAAGCCGGCAAGGTCAAGCTCGGCGACCTCGAGCACAAGGTCGACCTGATCGACGCCATGGTCGCCGCCGCCAACGACAAGGTCTCCGACGCCGATGTCGAATCGATCGAGCGTTCGGCCTGCCCGACCTGCGGCTCCTGCTCCGGCATGTTCACTGCCAACTCGATGAACTGCCTCACCGAAGCGCTTGGCCTGTCCCTGCCGGGCAATGGCTCGACACTCGCCACCCATGCGGATCGCAAGCGCCTCTTCGTCGAGGCGGGCCATCTCGTGGTCGACCTGTGCAAGCGCTACTACGAGCAGGACGATGCCTCCGTGCTGCCGCGCAGTGTCGCGAGCTTCAAGGCCTTCGAGAACGCCATGACGGTCGATATCGCCATGGGCGGCTCGACCAATACGGTTCTGCATCTGCTCGCCGCCGCCCATGAGGGTGAAGTGCCCTTCTCCATGGTGGACATCGACCGCCTGTCGCGCCGCGTGCCGGTGCTCTCCAAGGTCGCGCCCTCCGTCGCCAATGTGCACATGGAAGACGTGCATCGCGCCGGCGGCATTATGTCGATCCTCGGCCAGCTGGAGCAGGCAGGCCTCATTCATGCGGACGTGCCGACCGTGCACAGCGCAACCCTTGGCGAGGCGCTGGACCGCTGGGACATCAGCCGCACCAAGAGTGAAAGCGTGCACAGCTTCTACCGCGCGGCGCCCGGTGGCGTACCCACTCAGGTCGCCTTCAGCCAGGACCGTCGCTACAAGGAGCTGGATCTCGACCGCGAGAAGGGTGTCATCCGCTCGGCCGAGCACGCCTTCTCCCGTGACGGCGGACTTGCGGTGCTCTTCGGCAACCTCGCGCTCGATGGCTGCATCGTGAAGACGGCGGGCGTCGATGAAAGCGTGCTGAAATTCTCCGGCCCCGCCAAGGTCTTCGAGAGCCAGGACGATGCGGTGAAGGGCATCCTCGCCAATGAGGTCAAGGCGGGCGACGTGGTCGTCATCCGCTATGAAGGCCCGCGCGGCGGTCCCGGCATGCAGGAAATGCTCTATCCCACGAGCTACATCAAATCGAAGGGCCTGGGCAAAGCCTGCGCGCTGATCACCGATGGCCGTTTCTCGGGCGGCACATCGGGACTCTCCATTGGCCATGTCTCACCTGAGGCAGCCGAGGGGGGCCTGATCGCTCTTGTGGAAGATGGAGATCTGGTGGAGATCGACATCCCGTCGCGCAAGATCAACCTTGCGGTGGCAGAAGATGTCCTCGCAACGCGCAGGACCGCGCAGGCCGCCAGGGGCTTCAAGCCTGCCCTCCCTCGCCCCCGCAAGGTTTCGACCGCTCTGCGCGCCTATGCGGCCATGACCACAAGCGCGGCGCGCGGTGCGGTGCGTGAGATCAAGGACTGAGCATCGGCCAATGAAAGATCAAAGGCCCGGACGATGCTCCGGGCCTTTTCATTTCAAGGCATCGCGGAGGGAGGGCCCCTGCTTTTCGGTAGGGTGTGTAGCTCTGGCTTGCGGTGCTGCGAGGCTTGCCGCGACCGCTTGCGATCTGCGCAGCACGGGCCACGCATTGTTCGCTTGGCGGCAGACCGCACCTTTCGGTCATGCTGCAATCGCCACAGGTGAACCCCTGTTGGCGGCGCGGGCCGAGCAGCCAGATCACTGCATTCTTGACGTGGCGCAGGACATCGGAACTGGACATGGCGCTTCTCCAATATGCCCAGTGTGACGATGACTGGAGTTCGATGCCATGATCCTGATCAATATCCTCTGAGGGCCCTCGCCAATGCAGGGCCGCCCATTCCTGAACCAATCGATCTCTCCGGGCAGCCTTCTGCCCGGAGAGATGAACGCAGGTCGTCAGGCTGCTGCCGGAAGGGCTTCAACCTTGGCGCTGTCTCCGCTGAGATAGACCATGCGCATCCGCTTCAGCACATAAAGAGCCAGGAGCGCGGTGATCACGTCCATGATGATCACCAGAGCGAAGACCGGAACCCAGCTGCCGGCGCTGTCGTGGAGGGCGGCTGCTACAGGGCCGCCAAGCACCGAGCCAACGCCCTGTGACATGTAGAGGAAGCCGTAGTTCGTCGTCGCCTTCTTGGTGCCGAACGTGTCGGTCAGGGTTGAGGGGAAGAGGGAGAAGATTTCGCCCCAACCGAAGAAGACCAGTCCAGACAGCACAACAAAGGCCAGAGCATTGTCCCTGAACATCAGGAGCATCGTGATGGCGGCGGCCTCAAGAAGGAACGCCAGCCCCATGGTGTTCTCGCGCCCGATCCGGTCGGAGACCCAGCCGAAGAAGGGCCGCGTGAATCCGTTCAGGATGCGATCCACGGTCAGGGCGAGGGGCAGGGC
The DNA here is from genome assembly GCA_903889985.1 of uncultured Hyphomicrobiales bacterium. Classification (GTDB taxonomy): domain Bacteria; phylum Pseudomonadota; class Alphaproteobacteria; order Rhizobiales; family Beijerinckiaceae; genus Terripilifer. The sequence continues at coordinate 2,660 of CAISZN010000025.1, forward strand.
AGCCATGCCGAACAGGACGACATCGGCCACGCCGAATTCCTTGGCGAAATTCGCGAAGTTGGACGTGACCATCAGCCCGCCCGTCGACATCATGGTCATCATCGCAAACATCAGCCAGAAGATCGGTGTCTTCAGCATGTCACGCGGCGACATGTCGGGGCCGGTCGCGACGGTGACAGCCGGCGCAGGCAGCGGATCAGTCTGCTTGGGCTCCCGCAACCCAAAGGCTGCAAGCATGCCGACTGCGCCGAGAATGAGGCCAAAATAGACCAGTGTCGCGGAATGGCCCGACGACTTCAGCATGGTGTCGATGGGAAAGGTCGTCAGCAGCGCGCCCATTCCGTAACCCGCAGCAACCATGCCGATGGCAAAGCCGCGACGATCGGGGAACCATCGAGCCATGAGTCCGACCACGCCGATATAGACGATGCCGGTGCCGATGCCACAGAGGCCTCCATAAGTCAGGTAGAGCATGGTGATGCTCGTTACGGAAGCAGACAGCATCCAGCCAAGGCCTGACAGCACGGCACCCGTTGCAATGAGTGCCCGCGGCCCGAAACGCTCCACGAGCCAGCCCTGCGCTGGCGAAAGCCACGTCTGCAGCACGATCAACATCGAGAAGGTGATCTGGATGACTGGCAGAGAGGCGCCAGTTGCCGTCTGGAACGGCTTTACGAAGAGAGTCCATACATATTGAGGGCTGGAAATGGCCATCATCACGATGAGGCCCAGACCCAGTTGAACCCATCGGGCCGAAGAAGGCTTGGGTATGTTCAATTCAGACGCCATGGTTGACTCCCGGTTTACACCGAGACGTCATCGGCAAGTCACATGCCAGAATCGCGGATCATTGGACCATTAGTGAAATGAATGATTTGTCGGTCCGCTTGATCAATAGGTCCAATCATCACATCGACGCTGACTCTTAAAAGCCCATGGCTGCGCCGTCACTGCGGGGATCAGTTGCGCCTTCAAGCACCCCATCGGAATGACGCACGATAGCGCCGGCATGACCCATGGTGCTTGTGAAGCTTTCCAGAACCTCAACGTCGTGGCCCGCATCATGCAAGGCCTTCACGAGCGCGGGATCAAAGCGGTCTTCAAGCTTCAGGGTGACGCTGTCTGCGCCCCAGGTCTTGCCGAGCAGCCATCGTGGCGCAGTGATGGACTGCTGCAGCGGCTGTCCGAACATGGCGTAGCGCGAAAAGACTGCGGCCTGAGTCTGTGGCTGCCCCTCGCCTCCCATGGTCCCATAGACCATGCGTCGACCATCATCGAAGATGGCTTGCGCCGGATTGAGC
>CAISZN010000026.1 GCA_903889985.1 uncultured Hyphomicrobiales bacterium
CACCTGGGCCTTCGGCGCGCAGGTTGAGCCGAGCACGGCCCATCCCGGCATTGCCTTGGGCGTGCTCTTTCTCCTGCCGTGGCTCACGTCGCAGGCGCTGACCCAGTTCACGCGCACGCTCTACACCCGCGGCGATCTCGACCTGCTGCTTGCCTCGCCCGTGTCGCCGCGCAATGTGGTGGCGTCGCGTGCGCTTGCGGTTGCCATCGAGACCATGCTGTCGGTCGGCATGTTCGTGTTTCCCATGGCCAATGTGACGGCGCTTGTTGGTGGCTGGAAGTGGCTGTCGATCTATCCTGCGCTTGCGGCCACGGCCCTGCTCGCCACCGCCATTGGCCTGATCATCACGATCCTGCTCTTCGCCACGCTCGGCCCTCGCCGCACGCGCATGGTGTCGCAGGTGGTCGCCACGCTGATCGCCTCGGTCTTCATTCTGGGTACGCAGATCGTCAACGTGCTACCGGCGCAGATGCGCCATGACATTGTGGAAGGCTTCAGCGATCCGGCGCCGGGCAGTCTGCTGCATCAGGATGGCCCGCTATGGGTCGCAGTGAGGGCCGCGCTGGGCGAGCCGGTTGCGCTGGTCGAATGGCTTGCCATCGGTCTACTGGCCTTCGCAGCCTCGGCCATCTGGATGGGCCCGAGTTTCCTCAACGCCGTCCTGCGGGCGGCAGGAAGCGAGGCCCAGCCCGGTCTCAGGCGCGGCCGCGAGGAACGCGACTTCCGGGCGGGTGTCGCCACGAGCCTGCGACGCAAGGAATGGCGGCTCTTGTTGCGTGAGCCCTATCTCGCATCCCAGCTGCTGCTGCAGATCATCTACACCCTTCCGGTCAGCGTCGTGGTCTGGCGCAGCCAGGGGGCAGGGGGCTCGCTGGCCATAGCGGTCGTGCCCTCGATTGTCGTCATTGCGTCCCAGATTTCGGCGTCGCTTGCCTGGCTCGCGGTCTCCAGCGAGGACGCCCCTGATTTTCTGGCCACGGCTCCGGTCACGCCCGCAGAAATCCAGCGTCGCAAGCTCGAATCCGTGATCCTTCCCATGGCCCTCTTCATGGCCCCTCCCGTGCTGGGGCTCGCCCTGTTCGAGCCCCTGGCTGCGCCGCTGGCACTGCTCTTCGCGGCTGCTGCGGCCACCTCGACGGCCCTGCTGAACTTCTGGCATCCGATGCCGGGCAAGAGGGCGCTGGTGATGCGCCGTCACGCCCAGTCCAAGATCGTTGCGATGATGGAACATGCGCTGGCGCTTCTGTGGGCCCTGGCGGCAGTCATGGCGATCCTGCAGAGCATCGGCGTCATCCTGCCGCTTGCTTTCATCGCTCTCGTCCTGTGGATCAACAGGCCTCGCGGGGCGCCGGTCCGCCAGCCTCTCCCGGCTGCCTCCTGACGCTCTCCTGGCCCTTGCCTTCGCGCCGGTGCGATCCCATTCTGGGGGCGACCCGGAGAAGCCCTTGCGCCGTCTCGTCCTGATCGCAATTGGCCTGTGCCTCGCCACCCCGGCGGTGGCGCAGATCGGGAATTTTTTTGTCGATGTCCAGCGTGACCCGGCCGGGCGCGTGGGGCGCTTCATTGGCCTGACCGTGCAGGGGGGCGGCGGGCTCGCCATCCGCTGTATCGATGGCCTGCAGAGCCTCGCCTTCACCATCGACCCGTCCTATGCGCCGCGCGGACAGGCTGTCGACGTGCAGCTTTCCTTTGATGGTCGGGCTCCCCGTCACCTGTCGGGGAAGGTCATCGCCAGCACACCGCATGACACGTCCTTTCAGGTCGGCGGGCCCAATGAGGTTGCAGGGCTCGACGGGGCGGCGCAGGTCTCCATGACCTATGCCCTCAAGGGCGTGACGGCCTCCTATCTGTTCAATCTCATCGACTCGGCCGCGGTCGTGAAGGGCGTTCAGGCAGCTTGCCCCCAGAAGCCTGCGTCCTGAGGCGCCAGACGCGTCGATTGCGGATGCATGGGCCCTTGCCGCGCATTATGGTGCGGCCAGAACGCGACACGCCACGGATCCCATGAGCCTCAAGCACCGCCCCGTCCAAGCCGGCGACCATGTCTTTCTGGTCGATGGATCCAACTTCATCTTCCGCGCCTATTTCCAGTCGATCAGGCAGGACCAGAAATACAACTACCGCAGCGACCGGCTGCCCACGGGCGCCGTGCGCCTGTTCTGCGTCAAACTGTTCCAGTTCATCCGCGACGGGGCTTCCGGCATCAAGCCGACCCATCTGGCGATCATCTTCGACAAGTCGGAGAACTCCTTCCGCAAGGAGCTCTATCCTGCCTACAAGGCCAACCGAAGCGATCCGCCCGAGGATCTCGTGCCGCAGTTCCCGCTGATGCGCAGCGCCGTACGTGCCTTCGGCCTCATTCCCGTCGAGCAGGATCGCTACGAGGCAGATGATCTCATCGCCACCTATGCGAAGCAGGCGCGCGAGCGCGGCGCCGATGTGCTCATTGTCTCCGCCGACAAGGACCTGATGCAGCTCGTGGGTCCGGGCGTGGCCATGTATGACCCGGCCTCGGGCGAGCGTGAGGAACGCCGTATCGGACCCGCCGAAGTCGAGGACTATTTCGGCGTGCCGTCCGACAAGGTCGTGGACGTGCAGGCACTGGCTGGCGATTCCACCGACAATGTGCCCGGTGCGCCGGGCATTGGCATCAAGACGGCGGCGCAGCTCATCCGCGATTATGGCGATCTCGAAACACTGCTCGCCCGTGCTGGCGAGATCAAGCAGCCCAAGCGCCGCGAGACCCTCACGAACCCTGACACGGTGGGCCTGATCCGCGTGTCGCGCGAGCTGGTGAAGCTGGTGACGGATGTTGCGGTCGAAGTGCCGCTCGATGACCTTGGCCTGCATGAGCCCGACCCCAGGCAGCTGGTCGCCTTCCTGAAGGCCCTCGAGTTCACCACCATCACGCGCCGCACGGCGGAGATCTATGGCGTCGACCCTGCCGAGATCGAGCCCGATTCATCGCTTGCAGGTGCGGGCGGCTGGCGCGGGCGCAATGGCGAAGTGGTGGAGGCGCCGGCGCGTATTGAAACAGCGGCGCCTGCGGCTGCCGATGGAGCAGCCAAGGCAGTTGCCGGCGACCTCACGCCCGCAGCCCTTGCGGCCAGCCGCGCGGCCAGCGGGTTGGGAACAAAGATCGACCGCGCTGGCTATGAGACAGTACGCACGCTCGAACAGCTCGATGCCTGCATTGCTGCGGCCATGGACGCGGGCGTCATTGCCGTTGATACCGAAACCTCTTCGCTCGATGCCATGACGGCGGAGCTTGTCGGTGTTTCGATGTCGCTGCGGCCGGGACACGGCTGCTACATTCCGATCAATCACAAGAGCGAAGGCACCGGCGATCTCTTCGGGGGCAATGAGCGCGCACCCGACCAGCTCTCCGAAGAGGTCGTGGTGGCGCGGCTGAAGCCCCTGCTGGAATCGCCGGGCGTCATGAAGATCGCGCAGAACGCAAAATTCGACGGGCTCGTCTTCCGCCAGCATGGCATCCATCTCGATCCTGTCGATGACACCATGCTGATGTCCTATGTGCTCGACGCGGGCCGCAGTGGCCATGGCATGGACGAATTGTCCGAGCGCCTGCTCGCGCACAAGCCGATCTCCTTCGGCGAGGTTGCAGGGACCGGCAAGAACTTCATCGGCTTTGCCCGCGTGCCCATCGACAAGGCCTCGGAATATTC
>CAISZN010000027.1 GCA_903889985.1 uncultured Hyphomicrobiales bacterium
GCGCGGCCCCTGCCGCGCATTCGTGCGGCCGCAGCTCTTCCCACCCTCCCCTTGACGGGGAGGGTCGACGCACGCAGTGCGGCGGGGTGGGGTGAGGCTGCGATTTCTTCTCGGGTTCGACTGAAGCCGCGATGTGAGTCCCACGCGCGCTGATCGCGCGCGACCCGCACCCCGTCATCGCTGCGCGATGCCGACCCTCCCCGCAAGGGGGAGGGTGTTGCGCCCCGCCACGCAAACAAAAACGCCGGGGCAATGCCCCGGCGTTTCGCATTCGCGCTCTGGTCCGCCTACCGCTCGAGCGGGTTGCTGCGGATCTGGAAGTGGGTAGCCAGCGGGCGGGTGCCCTTGCCGCCTTCGATTAGCCAGGGCGTGCGGTCGCCGTTCGTCGTCCACAGGCCGCGCGCCTTCCAGCCGCCCTTGGGATCGTCGATGCGGCCGTCAAACCCCTTGGCGTAGAAGCCGAGCGGATAGGGAACACGCAGCACGACCCACTTGCCATCCTTGAGGGCCAGGATGCCGTCGTTGAGGTTGCCCGTCGACATGGGGATGTTCTCGCCCAGGCCGAAGACATTGTGCTGGTCGACCCAGGTGTAATAGCTCGACTCGGCGCTGTTATCGCCGATGCCGTCAAAGCCCGGTCCCGGATACTTGTAGAAGCTCCAGCCCTCGGGGCACTGGTTGCCGGTCGCGGTCGGGCCATTCAGCGGGCCCTTGCACTTGCGGCGGTCGAAGCTGCCCAGATGCCCGCTCGACAGCGACACCCACACCACCCCGTTCTTGTCGATGTCACCCCCGCGCGGGCCAAAGCCCGGCAGCGGCACATTGTAGATTTCGGCCAGTGCGGTCTCGGAGGGATTGGGTCCCGGCACCAGGCGCACGACACCGCCCGGATTGGCGCGGTAGGTGCCCCAGATCGAACCGTCGACCGGGCTCGGCATCACCGCGTAGAGCGGGGCGACAAAGCGCGTCGACTTCTTCGGGTCCACCGGCTTGCCGGGCTCGTTCAGCTCCTTCGTGCGCTTGCCGTCGCCCACCGTGTCGAGCACGGTTGGCGTCCAGCCCTGCGCCTTCTTGATGTCGTGGGTCTCATCCCAGATGCGGGTGTTGAGCCAGCCGATCACCGGCCCGCCGCCTGAGGCCCATAGGGTGTTGTCCTTGTCGTAGCCAAACTGCAGGTGATGGGTCTGGAAGCAGATCTGCAGGGGCGTGTAGACCTTGGTCTTCGGGTCATAGACACCAATGCGGCGCAGCGACTTGTCGAGGGGGAAGGCCTGCGCGGAAGGCAGGTCCGAGCCCTTCTTGCAGAAGTCCGGATTGTCCGGGCCAAAGCCGGTCGCTGCCAGCCACAGGCGACCATCAGCACCGATCATGCTGTTGTGGTTGTTGCCGTGGGTATCCCACATCTTCTTCTCGCCCCAGTAGGCCGAGGGCATCAAGGATTCCTTGCTGGCCGCATGACCCGGCCCGAGCGCCTCCGGCGTGTCGGCGGTGTAGGTCATCTTGAAGCTGGTCTGGGTGTTCGTTTTGGGGTCGAGGATCGGGATGTTGTCGGTGGAATATTCCGGCGAGCCATAGAGTGGCCCCCAGGCATTCACCGTCGGCTTGCGGCGATCGGTGGCGATCAGGTCGTGGAGATATTTGTCTTCCGTCGACCATTCGCGCAGGGTCACGACGATGTTGCGCTCTGCACCCTGCGGGCGATCGGGCTTGGTGTGGGGAAGTTCGCCATTCTCGATGCGCTGGGTCCAGTCACCGAACTGCTTGAAGGGCACGCCGGAGAGTTCGCCGGCGGCAATGTTGATCATGCTCTCGCCGGCCTGTCCCGACTGGATGCGCCGCTGCCAGGCGTCCTCATGGGATGCAAAGGTGCCGAAGGCCTTGGGGATCGTGCGTGTGGATTCCTGGCCGATCTGGTGGCAGCCGATGCAGCCGTTGTTCTTCATCAGGAAGAGATAATACTGCTGGGTCACGGCCGGCGGCATCGGGCCATTCGGGCCGAACTCGCTCTGGCCCGGAATCTTCAGCATCGAGTACCAGTAGATCGCCGGATAGTATTTGGCCGCCGCTGCCTCATTTGGCGCAGGCACCGCAGTCAGTTCGAGCGTCTTGCCCGGCGCACTCTTCACCTTGGCGCTGTCGACGAGGCCATAGCCGCGCACCCACACGTCATAGGTGCCCTTGGGCAGGTCGGGCACGAGGAAGCGGCCCTGATCGTCGGTGACGACGATCTTGATGTAGCGCACGGGCGTGTCGCGGGTCTCCGCAATGACCCAAACGCCGGCTTCCGGTCCATGCGGGCCGCTGACAACGCCGCCGATGTCGGTGGCGCCAATCTTCACCGAGCTGGCGGCAGGCGCCTTGGGCGTAGCCTTCTGCGCCTCAGCGACGCTCAGACCTGCAAATGACATGAAAAGCGACAGTGCAACCGTCCCCATCAGGGACGTTCGTAGCCCAGCCATGGATTCCTCCTCCGATTCACCGCTCCTTGCGGCTTTGTTGGCGCGTATCTGAAGGGCAGGTGGGAGGGCCGTCAAGTGACCCCTCAGAGGCCAGCAGCCTGCCGGGCCCTCGCGACGACCGCAGGCGACAGGTCGGCGACATCCTTGATGAAGGACTGCAGGTCCTCGCCCTTCATGGGGTCGTAGTCGAGATTGGCCTTCTGCACCTCGGCGATGAGCTCGGGATCTGCCAGTGCCTTGTCGAAGGCCCGGCGCAGGGCCTCAACCCTGTCTGCCGGCACACCGGGCGGGGCGGCGATGGAGCGGCCAAGGTCCGTCGCGCTGCCATAGAGCGCCAGCACCTTGCGATCCTCGTCCGTGCGGCCGAGCTCCACCATGGTGGGCACGTCCGGCAGTTCCTTGTGCCGGTTCACGCCCCATTGCAGGACGACGCGGACGCGCTTCTGCTCGAGCCAGTCGTGCAGGTTGATCTTGAGGTGGGTCCAGCTCGGAGCGCAGCCCATGACCTCGCCCTTTTCCATGGCAAGGCAGGCTTCGGGCGAGCCGGCATAGCCGGTCACGATCTTGAACTTGGTTCCGCCGATGGCATTGGCCACCCGGCGCGTCACGGTCGTGATGCCGGCCGCGCCCGTGCTGCCGACGATGAGTTCCTGCGTGCGCAGGTCCTCCATGGTCCTCACGGGAGAGCTGGCCCAGACGGCCTCGACATTGACCGAGGAGGTTACCCGGCCGATCCACTGGAAATTCTGGCTCTTGTAGGTGATGCCCGGCGAGCCCACGACCTCTTCGGTGGCGGCATTGTCGGCGATCATGCCGAGCGCCGTGCCATCGCGCGGCGCCACGTCATAGAGGAAGTTGGCTGCCTTTACGCCACCTGCGCCCGGCATGTTCTGCACGACGATGTTGGGGTTGCCGGGCAGATGCTTCGCCATGAAGCGTGCGGCCAGCCGCGAATAGATGTCGTAGCCACCACCGGCGGGGAAGGCGACATAGAGGTTGATCGTCTTGCCACGGAAGAAGTCTGCGCCGCTCTGGGCACAGGTTTGCGTGGCCGTGACGGCGAGCATGGCCGCGCCAATGGCGAGCGCGCCCGAACGTTTCCTCATCATGCGGGGTGTCCCCTTGTTGTGGATCTATGAAGGGGCGCGGGTCAGGGGCTGTCAACTGCGCGGCTGGAGCCGCAAGCCTCCGGCTCGCACCCTCTCCCTTGCGGGGAGGATCGGCATCGCAAAGCCCTGACCGGGTGGGGGCGCGCGCGATCAGCCCGCGTGTGGCTCACGTCTCCCGGTCAAGGGAGGGTCGAGCCACCCCCGATTGACGCCCGCCCGAGGGGCGCTACAAGGAGGCGCCCGAAACTGAAACTCCAGAGGAAGCCCCATGAGCCACGAGGCCGTCACCGTCGCCACCCTTCAGAAGATGAAGAACGAAGGCAAGAAGAGCGCTGGCTTCGTGGCGTGGGATTATCCCACCACCCGCTTCGCCGACATGGCAGGCGCCGACTTCATCTCCATCGGCGACAGCGTTGGCGCGAACCTCTGGGGTCATTCCAACCCGCTGCAGGTGACGCTCGACGAGATCCTCGTGTGCTGCAAGGCCGTGCGCCGCGCCACGACCCGCATGCTCGTGTCCTGCGACATGCCCTATGGTCCGCTGCAGGAAGGCCTCGACAGCGCCATGAAGGCCGCTGTGCGCATCATCAAGGAAGGTGGCGCGGACATGATCAAGCTCGACGCCGCCGCCGACTTCCCCGACGCCGTGCGCGCCATGACCCGCGCGGGCATCCCCGTCTTCGCGCAGTTCGGCCTGACGCCCCAGACCGCCATGCGCTTTGGCATTCCCTACAGCGCGCAGAACTCCGCCAATGCACAGGCCAGTGCGGAAGCCGCCAAGAAGCTCGTCGAAGAGGCGCTCATGCTGGAAGAGGCCGGCGCGGTGGCGCTCGACTTCACCAACTCCGGCCCGGTCGCGGGCGAGGCAGTCACCAAGGCCGTGAAGATCCCCTGCATCGGCGGCTTTGGCGGCGGCCCCTGGCTCGATGGCCGCGTGCGCCTGGCACAGACGGTGCTCGGCTATGGCGAGAAGTGGATCGACAGCAAGACGCCGACCTATTTCAACACGGCGCGCGGCACCATCGACGCCTTCAGCGCGCTGGTGGCGGATGTGCGTGCCGGCAAGCAGATCCTCGGCTGATCGGAGCGCGTGATGGCAACCGCACTACTCGATGGCATTTCGACACGCTACGAGGTGACGGGCTCGGGCCCGGCCATCCTCATGTTCTCGCCCGGTGGCTTTGACGCCACCATCGAGAAATGGTCGACGCAGGGCCACTATGCGAAGATCAAGCCCGTCGACAACCTGTCGAAGACCCACACGCTCATCATGTTCGACCGGCGCGAATGCGGCCAGTCGGGCGGGCGCGTGGAGCGGCTGACCTTCGCGCATTACGTGAAGCAGGGCATCGCGTTGCTCGATCATCTGGGCATCGACAAGGCCCACATGATGGGCGGCTGCATGGGCTGCAGCCCCGTGGCCGCCATGGGCGTGCTGCATCCCGAGCGCTGCCTGAGCCTGTTGATCTTCTGGCCGGTTGGCGGACCGAAATACCGGCTCTCAAGTCACCAGCGCTTCATCAACCACCTCGCCTACGTCGATGCACATGGACTGCAGGCGGTGGTGGATCTGGTGCAAAAGGAGGGCAAGGCCTTCGGCGCCGATCCGCGCGGCGGGCCATGGGCCTCGGTCATCAAGGCGGATCCGGCTTTTGCTGCGTCTTATGCGGCGCAGAATGTCGAGGACTACAAGCTCATCGTCATGGGCTGGCTGCGCACCATGTTCGACCGCGACACGGCGCCCTGTGCCGAGCCGGAAGACCTGATGCGTTGCAAGCTGCCGTCCCTTGTGGTGCCGGGGAACGACGCGTTTCATGCGCCCAGCGCCGCGCGCTACATGCACGAATGCCTGCCGAAATCTGTGTACTGGGATGCGCCTGTGTCGGCGCAGACCGAAGAGGCGGCGACGCAGAAATTCCTGGAGTTTCTGGGCAAGCATTGATGGCGGACGTTCTCGCGCGTCCTCGCCCTATGCCGCAGGCCCTCACCCCAACCCTGTCCCGCAAGCGGGAGAGGGAGTGCGCCCGCTGATGCGTGACGAATGTCATAGATTGAAGCTCGACGCTTCCGCCTCCTTCGCCCCGCTTGCGGGGAGAAGGTGAGGATGAGGGGCGGTCCATCCCCGCGCCCTATCCTTCACCAAGCTGAGGCCCAACCTCGTCGACAGATCGTGCAGCGTCCCGCATGACTCCCCGCAGCCACGCCAGCAGCGGATCACTGGCGCGCAACCTGGACCAGACGAGCGTCGTCGTCAGCCCTGTTTCCGCAAACGGGGGGTCTTTCAGGACCAGGTGAAAGCTCGCCGCGAAACGTTGGGCGAATTCCCTGGAGATTGTGGTGACGAGGTCGGTTGCCGCGACGGCAGCAAGCGCCGCCATGAAATGCGGTGTCGTGACGGCAATCCTGCGCGTGACACCGGCCGCAGCGAGAATGCCGTCCAGCTCGGATCGCCCGTCTCCGAGCAGAGAGATCCCCACATGATCGAACCGACCATAGTCCTCGATGGTCCAGGGGCGATCAGATGCGGGATGCCCGTCGCGCATCACCAGCGCCAGTCGTCCCTGCGCAATCGGCTCGCTCATCGCGCCGGGGGGCAACGGCGTCGTTGACAGTGCAAAGGCAAGATCGAGCGTTCCCTTCTCCATGCGCTCGGCCAGATCAGGCCCATAGGGCTCGAAGCGCAGATCGAGCCCCGGCGCCTCTTGCTGGACGCGCTGAGCCACGATGGGTGCGAGGAGGATTGTCTGGGTATCAGATGCCGCAATCCTGATGGTGCGCTGCTCCAGCCGGGGGTCGAAGGGCGTCTCCTGAAAAAGGGCCTTCATGCCCGAGAGCGCCTCGGCGAGGAGCGGGACCAGTTGCACGGCCTTCGGCGTCAGGACGAAGCCGCTCCGGCCACGCACCAGCAGGGGATCCTCCAGCAGGGCGCGCAGGCGCGACAGGGCCCGGCTCATGGCCGGCTGGCTCAGGCCGACATCCGCTGCCGCGAGCGTCACGTTGCGACGTTGCAAAATGGCCTCGAGGCAAGGCAGCAGGTTGAGGTCGATCCCGGCTAAATTCACTTGGCGCATAGTCAAGATGATAACAATGCATTTTACGCATGCAAAGTTCTTTGTCATGAGTTGCCCGACAACGGAGGCAGTCATGTCGGACGAGATCGTGATCTTGGGGTACGGAGCGGTTGGCAAGGCAACAGCCGAGAGGCTGGCGACCTCCGGGCGACCGGTCCGGATTGCACAGCGCCGGGCGCCAGTGAATCTGCCAAAGGGCACCACCTATACGTCCTGCGATGTTCTGGATGCCGCCTCGCTCGCCACCGCCGTGGGGGCTGCCGGGCAGGTCGTGATGTCGGTTGGATTTGCCTATGAGAGCCGGGTCTGGGCGTCGTCTTGGCCGGCAGCCATGGCCAATGTTCTGGCCGCCTGCCGCGCCAGCGGTGCGCGTCTGGTGTTTGTCGACAATCTCTACATGTACGGCGAGCAGCGTGACGCCCTGCGCGAAGACATGCCGTTGACCCTCAAGGGCAACAAGCCATCCATCCGCGCCGCGATCACACGGCAGTGGCAGTCTGCCAGCGCTGCCGGCGACGTCCGGGTAGCTGCCCTGCGTGCACCGGATTTCTATGGTCCCGGGGTCACCCTGTCCCATCTTGGCGAGGTCGGCTTCCAGGCCCTGGCGAGGGGCAAGCGGGTCACGCTCGTCGCACCGCCGGACGTGCTGCATGACTATGCCTATGTCCCGGATATCGCCCGCGGCGTGAAAAGCCTGCTCGATGCGCCCGACGATGCCTTCGGCGAGGCCTGGCACATCCCCTGTGCCCCGACCATGACGTCGCGCCAGATCCTCGCCATCGGCGCTCAGGCCCTTGGTGTTCCGCTGCGGTTAAGCACGATCCCGATGGCCCTCTGGTCAACGCTCGGTCTCGTCGTTCCCTTCATGCGGGAAATGACCGAGATGAAGTTCCAATGGGATGGGCCCTACAGGGTTGATGCCAGCAAGTTCGCAGCGCGGTTCTGGGCCGATGCGACGCCTTTCGAGACTGGTGCACCGGCCACGGCGCGTTCGTTTCTGTCAGGGCAATAGATGAAGGCGTTACGCGCACACCCTCCCCTTGATGGGGAGGGTCGACGTGCGAAGCACGGCGGGGTGGGGTGATGCTGCGATTTCTTCTCGGGTTCGACTGAAGCTGCAGTGTGAGTCCCACGCGCGCTGATCGCGCGCGACCCCCACCCCGGAAATGCTTTGCATTTCCGACCCTCCCCGCAAGGGGGAGGGTGTGAGGCTGACATAGTCTATCGCTGACACGCCGGAAGAGTAATGTTACTTTCGCGTCAATGGAGCATCGGACAGCAATGCTGCTCGCCAGATTCCAAAGCGGGGGACGCCAATGTTTCGGTCATTCACGTCAATCATGTCATTCGCGATTTTATCGGCTCTTGTCTCGTCTGTTGCGTTGGCCGCCGATTATCCAAAACCAATTGAGAAAGCCTGGGTTGCCAAAGACTTTAAATTCCACACAGGCGAAGTCCTGCCAGAACTCAGGATCACCTACACGACGATAGGCAATCCGGGGGGAAGTCCGGTTCTGCTGCTGCATGGGACCATGGGTTCCGCTTCCAACTTTCTCAATGACCAATATGCAGGAGAACTTTTCGGCGCAGGCCAGCCCCTCGATGCATCGAAATACTTCATCATCATTCCTGATGCTGTCGGGACCGGAAAATCAACCAAGCCGTCCGATGGCCTGAAGGCCCGGTTTCCGAAATACAACTACGAAGACATGGTGCATGCCCAGCATCAATTGCTGACAGAGGGTCTCGGACTCACGCATGTCCGACTGGTCATGGGCAGCAGCATGGGCGGCATGCAGACATGGATGTGGGGCGAGCTCTATCCAAAGTTCATGGATTTATTGGCTCCAATGTCCTCGACACCGGTTCCCATGGGGGGACGTAACTGGCTCACCCGCAGACTCGTAATTGAAACGATCCGCCGCGATCCGGACTACAAGGATGGCAACTACACTTCGCAGCCGGCGTCCTTGAAAATAGCCGATGCATGGTTTGGAATTACGACCTCAGGTGGAACACTGGCTTATCTCAATCAGGCACCGAATGCTCTCGCCGGAGACAAGCTTATGCAGGCGCGGCTGGATGCACCTGTTCGGGGCGATGCAAATGACATGATCTATCAGTACGAAGCGTCGAACGACTTCGATACATCCCCCGCCCTGGAAAAGATTGAAGCACGCGTTTTGGCCATCAACTCAGTTGATGACGAGCGAAACCCCATCGAGCTTGGCCTGCTCGAAAAGGCCATCAAGCGCGTCAAGAACGGCCGTATGTTCATGATCCCGACCGATGCCGATACCCGCGGTCATGGAACTGTCGGCTTCGCAAAATTCTGGAAGGTCGAGTTGGAAAGCTTTCTATCTGGAAACAAGTAACCGTCCCACCCTCCCCTTGATGGGGAGGGTCGACGTGCGAAGCACGGCGGGGTGGGGTGATGCTGCGATTTCGTATCGGATTTGGTTGAAGCTGCAATCTGAGTCCCACGCGCGCTGATCGCGCGCGACCCCCCCCCCGGCAATGCATTGCATTGCCGACCCTCCCCGCAAGGGGGAGGGTGCGGCGGGCTATCAGCCCACGAGCCCCAGCGTGCTCTTGGCAAACAAGTCCTCGATCTTTTCCTTGCCGCTCAGGATGCCCTGCGCGGAGGCATGGCCGATCAGGTTCTCGATGACTTTGCGGTTTGGCTCGACGCCGTAGGGCAGGGGATCCTGGCCGGTGATCTCCATGACGCGCAGATGCACCTTGTCGGCGGCATCAAGGTTTTCGATCTGGCCCGCCTTCAGCTTCTCCACATAGAGACGCTTCGACTCTGCAAAGGCATTGAAGATATCGGCGGGCAGATCGGGATACTTCTCGATCAGCTCATCCTTGATGACGACGAGATGGTTGATCGGATAGTGGCCATCCTTCTTGAAGGCCTCAAGGCCGACTTCCATTGCATTGGGGATCAGCGGCACGACGTTCTCGTGCTTCACGTCAGCGCCGATGGCAGCCACGAGCTCGCCCGAGATCAGCATCTCGTCCATCTTCTTGCCCGCCTCGATCGGCGAGACATTCGATGGGGCCCTGTATTCCTCAACGTGCTCGTCACCCGACAGCACGAAGTGGATCTTCTTCAGGTCGACGCCGTAGTAGTCCTGCAGGATGGCGCGGGCCCACACGCCCGTGGTCACCGTGAAGCCGCGGCTGACGCCCACCTTCTTGCCCTCGAGATCCTTGGCCGACTTGATGCCGGCGTTCTTGTTGATCTGGATGGCGCCGTGATGGAACTGGCGCACCAGCGGCACGGGGATGGCGGTGATCTTCTTGCCGTGGGCCTTGGCGCACATATAGGTCGTGATCGCCAGTTCGCAGATGTCGAACTCATTGGCGCGCACCTGGCGGCGGAAGGCGGCGATCAGCGGATCGACCTCGATGAACTCCAGCTCGCAGGTCTTCGGCTTCACCAGCCCTTCCTTGAGAGCGCGGTTGTTGCCCTGGGTGCGGGTGACAAGGGTGAACTTCGGAAGGGACATGGGACGTTTCACTCCGGTTGTGCGCTGTCGTTGCGTTTGGAAGGGTCTCTCAGGCTGCTAGCCTGCCAGAAAATGGATGATGGAGGCCGCGAGCGCGAGGGGCGTCTCGTCCATCGGATAGTGGCCGGCGTTAGGCATGGTCTCAAGCTCCCCGTTTGGAAAGTGAGCGAGGAAGGTGCCGCGCATGAAGTCCGCCGTGATCGCACCATCGTGTTCCCCCACGATGACCTTGACGGGGAGCGAAATGCCGGCCAGCTCGGCGCTGAAGTCACCCTTGGCCCATGCATTGAGATAGCCAAGGAAGGACGCTTCTGATGCAACCCTGTGCGGATGGGTGGCGATCTCTTCGATGTAGCGTTTCGGCAGGCGGCCGCCGACCGAATGCGTCACGATTCCCAGGGCGGCCTCCGGATTGCTCCAGGCCTGCTGGAAGAAACCGAACATGCCATCGTCAAAGGGCACGCCGGAAGCCGGCACAGGGGTAACACCGATGAGCTTCGCGATCCGGTGAGGCGCGTTCGCCAACACGCGCTGAATGGCCTTCCCGCCCATCGAATGCCCGATCAGGTTGAAGCGCTCCCAGCCGAGATCATCGGCGAGCGCCAGCACATCCTCGGCGACTTCCTGCATCGTGTAGGCGCCTTGCAAGTGACGGGAGGCGCCATAGCCCCGCAGTGCGGGTGAGACCCAATGAAACTGATCCGGATCGAGCGCGCGAAACAGCGGCGAGAAAGTGGTCTCGTCGCCAAACCATCCATGCAAGGCGATGACCTTGATGGGGCCGTGTCCAAAAGACGTTGTGCTGAGCCGTTTCATGACAGTCATCTCATAAAAACGAGGAACCGATGTGATGTTGACAGTCTGACTCATGCGCGGCTCTCGAATGGGCGTGAGATGCTTCCGCTACGAACCTGCACAAGTCGCATAACAATTTCGCCGGCAGACATCAATCCGGCCCGGTGCCGGCGCAATTCAATAAAGAACTGATGACAGATAGGCGCCTGTCGGATCCTGATAGAAGCCCATCGTCATCAGGGTCATCTGCTGAACAAGCCTGAGCTTGTGGTCGAGGCACCACGTGAAAAGGTCGTGATTGCGGGTCGGCACCAGAATGCCCGGTCCGGTGATCTGGTCCGCTGCTCCGATCAGTGCCTTGAGGTCCTCCGTGGTTTCACCCACGGCGTGAGCGAAGAAACCGATGGATGTCGCATAGCCGGTGATCCGGCCCTGACGTTCGACAACCGTGGCGCTTCCATCGCGGATGGCTTCATCCACTTCGCCCGCCCGGTCATGACCATGAACCTCGCGGCAAACCCGGTTGCAGGCATCCGTGTCGCCCGCAGTCGCCTTGCGCACGTCATATCCGCTGATGTGGATGCGCGCCGGCGTGCCGTTTATCAGTGACAGCGGTTCACGAACCTGGAAACCAAGCCGGCTGTAAAGGCAGAGCGTCTGGTTGTTGTAACCAACCTGCACCAGTCGAACGCCGGGCAACCCGCGTTCCTGCGCGCGCGCGATGACCACTTCCATCAACCGTCGCCCTGCGCCTTGGCCCTGTGCCGCCGGATCGATGAAGATGGGTCCAACGCCGGCAATAGCCGACCGCTCGTCCAGATAATTGCCGCCAATGACCTGGCCGCCCGCCTCGGCGACGACCGCATGGAACTTCGGATGGCCAAGAAGAAAGGACATCAGCCCGGAAGCCGCCTCGGGCGAAGGAAAATCCTCCGGGAAGTGATGTCGGTGAGCAATGTCCTTGAAGGCTTCAAAGCAGATGCGGCCCAGGACCGTGGCGTCATCAGGCCTACCGTCGCGCAATTCAAGGCTCATGGTCGGCTCCTGGATTTGGAAGTGCTGAGATTTTAGGGGCTCGCTGCCCGCCTGTGAAGGGAGCGTCAGCGCTGGCGCGGCCGCCACCGAAAAGAAAAGGAAGCTCAGAACGAGCAGGGCGGACATGGGGCCCTCCGGCAAAAATGGATCGGTCAAAATAGGATTGACCCGACCATATACGGATTTTTTACCCTTGTCAAGGAAAAATATCAGCAGCAACTACAGGTGATCGTGTCGTCATAGATCATCCGGTCCTTCATCCACCAGGGTGGCAGATCCGCCTCTGAGACCTCGGCCAGCGGCTTGAAGACCTTGAAATGGCGCCGTTCCCCATCAGCGCACCAGAAGGCGACCACGGTCTCGATGGGCGGGCAGCCCGGCACCTGGCAATCGAGTTCGCTGACCATGATGGCGTCGTCTTCGGCCAGGCGGAAATGGGCCCGCACCACGTCTTTCAGGGCACGGGTCAGCCCCACGGCCTCGGGGCGCGCTTTGCGGAAGGGGTTGGGCGTGATCATGCCGACCCATAGCGGCAAGCCATGGTCTCCAGCAAGCGCCGACAGCTCCGGTCCGGTCGAGAGGAGGAAATTGCGCTGGCCCTGCCCAAGGTGTTACTGAGGCGCGACGCATTCGCCTTTCGGAGGAGATCACAGGTGGTAGAGAAGGTCCTTGCAGCCGTTCGCACGGCCCCCGGCACGACAGAAATCCGCGAATATCCGATGCCGGACATCGCAGCTGACGCCGCCCTTCTGAAGATGGAAGTGGCCGGCATCTGCGGCACGGACGTGAAGCTCTACGAGCATCCTCCGACCAAGGCCCCGGTCATCATGGGCCATGAAAACATCGGCTATATCGCCAAGTGCGGTCCCGAGTTCACCCGCCGCAAGGGCTTCAAGGAAGGCGATCTCGTCTTCGTCGAGCACTATGTCATGTGCGGCAAGTGCGAGCACTGCCATGCGGGCCAGTACCGCCACTGCGAAAACACCGACTGGCGCAACAATCCCGAGTCGATCCGCTACGGCTACACCTCGGCCGAGCGCGCGCCCCATCTGTTCGGCGGCTTCGCCCAGTATGTCTACCTGCCGTGGAATGCGGTGGTCCATCACGTGCCCAAGGGTGTCTCCCCCGAGCTCGCCGGTCTGGTGACGCCCATGGCGAACGGCATCGAATGGTCGCTGTTTGAAGGTGGGGTTGGCTACAACTCGACCGTGCTCATCCAGGGCCCCGGCCAGCAGGGTCTGTCCCAGACCGTCATCTGCAAGCAGGCCGGCGCCAAGCAGATCATCGTGACCGGCACGACCAAGGACCGCGCCCGCTTCGAAGTTGCCAAGAAGCTCGGCGCTGACGTCGTCATCGACGTGCAGACCCAGGATCCGCTGCAGGCGATCATGGAAGCCACCGGCGGCCTCGGCGTTGACGTGGTGCTCGATTGCACCGCGGGCGCTGGCACCATGCCCATCATGCTCGGCATCGAGGCCATGAAGCGCAAGGGCGGCCGCATCGTCGTGCAGGGCGAAATGCCCGACTTCCCGAACTTCCCGATCGGCAAGATGACGACCAAATTCATCACCATGCACTCGGCGCGCGGCCACAGCTACCTCGCCTGCGAGCTCGCCCTCCAGCAGCTCGCCTCGAAGCGCTTCCCGCTCGAACTCGTCACCACCCACAAGTTCGGCCTGAACGAAGTGGACAAGGCGATCAAGTCGGTTGGCGCCAAGCCGGGTGGCGTGCCGGACGTGATCCACGCCTCGCTGATGCCCTGGATGTAATTTTCAGGCTTTTGGCAGAAACCATTTCGGGCGTCCTTCTGGGCGCCCGTTTTGATTCAAGCAGGGCGTTCGAGGGCATGAACGATGTGATCGGCGAGTCTGGTCCCCGGCCGGTCGAGGGAGGCCGCGCGCATCAGCGCGACTTCCGTGTCGGACAGGTCCGGCGCTCCGCTGCCCTCGTCCATGACGACGAAGTCCGGCGGCACCATGTCCTTCGGCAGGACGCAGATGCCAAGACCCGCCCGCACCGCCGCCTGGGCGCCTGCGAGCGAGGTGGAGGTATAGGCCACCCGCCACTTGCGCCCGGCACCGTCGAGCGCGCGCATAGCCCGGCGCCGATAGACGCAGGGGTGAGGCGAGACGACGAGCGACAGGGGACTCTGCGCATCGGCAAAGGGGTCGGGCGCGTTTTTGTTTCGGGCCCAAACCAGCGACTCTCGCCAGACGCGCACGCCCTCGCTGGGGCCGAGCGGTTCGCGCTTGATGAGGACCACGTCGAATTCGCCCGCACGGAAGCGCTCGATCAGATTGAGGGTCAGGTCGGTGGTGACCTCCAGCGCCACATTAGGATGGGAGCGGCGGAAGGCGGCCAGCACCATGGGCAGGTGCGTGGTCGCAAAATCCTCCGGCGTCCCCAGACGCACCAGACCGGTGACCTCCGGCTCGGCCAGCGTCGCAAGGGCCTCCTCGCACAGGGCCAGGATGCGCCGGCCGTAGCCCAGCAGGGTCTCGCCTTCGCCGGTCAGCCGCAGGGAGCGAGGGGTCCGCTCCAGAAGGCGACAGCCCAGTACATCCTCGAGCCGCTTGATCTGCAGGCTCACGGTTGGCTGGGCAAGCCGCAGCCTCTCGCCGGCGCGGCTCAGACTGCCGGCCTCTGCCACGGCGACAAAGGTGCGCAGGAGATTGGGGTCGAGGCGTGTGGGCATAATTCACCATTGCTAAATACAATGGCAAATAGCATTCCTTCCTATTTGTGGCAATGTCTGAGCTCTGGCACAGCAGGAGCGTCTCCAGCCAAAGAGGTGCCCTGTGACCCTGTTCGACCTCGTGCGCGCCAATATTCTCTCGCCAGCCGTCCTGTGCTTTGCCCTCGGGGCACTGGCCGTGGCGCTGCGCTCCGATCTGAAGCTCCCGGACGGCCTGTTCACCAGCCTGTCGATCTTCCTGATGCTCGCCATCGGCCTGCGTGGAGGGGCCGAACTGATGGAAGCGCCCGGGCGTGAGGTTCTGGGCGCCCTGCTGGCAGCCTTCGCCCTGGGCTGTGCCATTCCGCTCTGGACCTACCCGATCCTGCGGCGGCTCTGTGGCCTGTCCATCCCGGATTCAGCTGCCATTGCTGCCCATTATGGCTCGGTCTCCGCGGTGACCTTCGCAGCTGTCATGGCTGTGCTCGAGCGGCAGGGAACACCGGCTGAGGGATATGTGGCGGCCATGCTTGCCGTCATGGAAGTTCCGGCCATCATCGTGGGTGTCTCGATCGCAAGGATGGCCCTCAGTGTGGAGGCTCCGGTTGTCGGGGTCACCTCAGGTGGAGCGGCCGTGCTGTCGGGGGGGACATCCGGACGGGTTGGTCTTGGGGCGGTCCTGTCAGAAATCATGTCGTCCAAGAGCGTGCTGCTGCTTGTCGGGGGGCTCGCGATCGGTGCGCTCTCTGGCCCGGCGAACATGGCCAAGGTGAAGCCCTTCTTCGGCGACCTCTACCAGGGTGTGCTCTGCCTCTTCCTGCTCGAACTCGGACGCCTTGCCGCAAGTCGGGTGGCGGATTTCGGCAAGGTCGGGCTGCGGCTCGTCGCTTTCGCCATCGTCATGCCAGTGCTTCATGCGGCGCTCGGCATTCTGATTGCTCATGCCATCGGCATGTCGCCGGCCGGCGCTCTGGTGCTTGGCACTCTGGCGGCCAGCGCATCCTACATCGCTGCACCAGCGGCAGTGCGGCTTGCGCTGCCAGAGGCCAACCCCGGTCTTTACCTGACTAGCTCGCTGGCGCTGACCTTCCCCTTCAACATCATGGTCGGGCTCGCGCTCTATCAGTCGATGGTGGGCTGGCTCTACGCCTGAGGCCTTTTCAGGCAGCCCCGCGACGGGGCTCTGGCGGACGGTGCAGGGCTGGCTCTGCGCCGCCGCCGGTAAACTGGCCGGTGATCTCCGCGCAGGTGCGCAGCACCGCATCCTTCAGCCGCCCCTGCATGTCCTCCAGCTGGACGTAGGAATCGACCGACGTGATGTTGACCGCCGCGACGATGCGGCCAGATCCATCCCTCACGGGTGCGGCAACCGATGAAACGCCGCGTTCGAAATAGCTCTGGCTCACGGCATAGCCGGCGTCGCGGTCCTTCGTGAGAATTTCTTTCAGGGCAGCCAGCGTGGTGGGTGTCTGGTCGCTGAAGGCGGGCAGGGGCTCCTTCGGGAAGAGATTTGACAATTCCCGGTCACTGAAATCGCAGATGGTCATGCGGCCCATGACCGTTGCATGGACAGGGAAGCGAGTGCCAATCTGGACCGAGCTTGCAACCGTCGTGCGCGCGGCAAAGCGGGCCACATAGACGATCTCCTGCCCATCGCGCACGGCCATATGCGAAGACATGCCAGTCTCGTCACGCAGCCGCTGCAGGATCGGTTGTGCGCTCTCGACAAGGTCGAGCGAGGCGAGATAGGCAAAGCCCCGGTTGAGCAGGGCAGGGCCCAGCTTGAACGTGCGCTCATCCGCCTCGCGGGTCACGAAGCCCATGAGCTGCAGCGTGTGCAGCAGGCGGAACACGGTCGTGCGCGGCAGGCCGAGCCGCGTCGAAATGTCGGGGGCTGTGAGCGTGGGTGTTTCTCGCGAAAACAGGTTCAGAACCGAAAGGCCCTGCACCAGAGCGGGAACGACATATTTGCCATCGGGAAGTCCGGGCCTGTTCATGTCAGGTCCTCAAATGGGCGGCAATGGCCGCGTTGAAAGACTCGGCCGCATCGACCGAGAGGGCATGTCCGGCATCCGGAATTTCAATCACCGTCGCGCGCGGCACTTGGCTCGCGACACGTCGGTTGGCTTCCGGTGTCGTGATGAGATCTGCGCCTCCGAAGACAATTTGCAAAGGAACGCTTTCTGGCAGTCGCTGGAGATCCTCGAGAATGTCGCCGCCTGACAACATGCGCGCCGCCTGCGCATATCCAACAGGGTCTACTGCAGCCATGGCATCGATCACTTGGTGAATTTGTTCTGCCGTGGCCTTCGGTCCCAGCAAACGCGGTCCGCGCTTTTCTGCCATGCCGCGTGGCCCCAGTTCATCCACATCGCCAATGCGTCCATCGAGCAGGCGCTTGCGATCATCCGGCGCCAGTCGCGCGTGGCCGGCAGCAATGCTGGCGAGAGTGAGGCTCGCAACGCGCTCGGGATGATCTGCTGCAAAGCGCGCTGCGATGAGGCAGCCTAGCGAATGCCCCACGAGGTCAATGCGCTGAATGCCGAGTGCCTCGAGCCAGTGTGTCAGCACGCGTGCATAGGCACCAGCATCCGGAGCCGCTTCCTGCAGGTGGCTTGAGTCGCCATAGCCCGGAGCATTCCACGCAAGCACGCGATGGTTCGGGAAAGCTGACAACTGCCTCTGCCATGATCCGGCATTCGAGCCGATGCCATGAAGCAGCACCAAAGCCGCACCCGTGCCCGCCTCGCGCCAGGAGAGGCGCTGGCCGTCGAGGTCGATGAGGTGTTCGTCAGTTGAAGACAAAGCCGCCATTGACCGGGATGAGCTGACCGGTGACAAAACCTGCCTCGCTGCTGAGAAGGAAAGCGACGATACCCACGGTATCGTCGGGATTCTGGGCGCGCTGGATGGCTCGACCCATGACATAGGTATCCTTGCGCTCCTGAGGCACATATTCGGTGGCCTCGACCAGCACGAGTCCCGGTGCAATGGCATTGACCGTGATGCTGTCGGCTCCGAGTTCTCGCGCCAGTGATCGCGTCATGGAAATGACTGCGCCCTTGGAACTGACATAGTGTAACAGCCGCGGGGCGCCCCACAGGGCCGTGTCTGACGCAAGGTTGACGATGCGCCCGCCCAGCGTCGACTTGCGCAGCAGGGGCGCCATGGCTTTCACCATGAGCCAGGTGCCGCGCACGTTGACGCGCATGACGAGATCCCAGGTCTCGATGTCGATGTCTTCGAAGGCCTTGCCGCCGATGCCCGTGGCAATGGCGCCGTTGTTCACGAGGCCATCGATGTGGCCATGGGTGCGCTCGACATTTGTGGCGAAGGCCTCGATGGAAGCGGGATCGCCGAGATCGACTGCCAGAAACTCCGCAGAAGTGCCCATGGCCCTCAGGGCTGCGGCGGTTTCTTCGCCAAGGTCCGTGCGGATATCGGCGACGATGATGTGCTTAACGCCAGCCTTCGCGCAGGCTTCAGCAAAGCCCCGCCCGAGGCCACGTGCGGCACCCGTGATGACGATGATTCGCCCTGCAAGGCTCATGGCATCCTCACGCGGCGCGACGGTCACGGGACGGCATGAAGTGCAGCACCCGGTTCTCGATCACGACAATGGCGCCATAGAGCACGATGCCGATGATGGTCAGCATGATGATCGACACAAAGACCATGGCCGTGTTGCCCGCGCCTTCACCAAAGCTGAGCAGATAGCCGAGCCCCGTGTTGCCGCCGACGAGTTCGCCCACGACGACACCGATCACCGCAAGGGTCGCCGCGATGCGCAGGCCCGCGAAGAGAGGTCCGAGCGAAGCGGGAAACTCGACCATGCGGAAGATCTGGATCCGGTTCGCGGTAAAGGATTTTGCGAGGCGCACGACATCGGGATCAATAGATCGCACTGCGCCAAGCACGTTCACCATCACCGGGAAGAAGACGATCAGCACGGCCACAAGAATCTTGGGATAGACCGTATAGCCAAAC
>CAISZN010000028.1 GCA_903889985.1 uncultured Hyphomicrobiales bacterium
CGCTACCCCCACCCCGTCATCGCTTCGCGATGCCGACCCTCCCCACAAGGGGGAGGGTGATGCGGCGACACGCCAAGATGAGCGCATCACCACAATGGTCCACTGGCCCCATGACCATCCGCCTGCCATAAGGGCGCACCAGATCCCAGAGGCCTTCAGATGACCGAGAACGTCCGCGACAGCAATGGAACGATCCTCAACGAGGGAGATTCCGTCACCCTCATCAAGGATCTCAAGGTCAAGGGCACGTCGACCACGCTGAAGCGCGGAACGATGGTCAAGAACATCCGCCTCACCGATGATCCAGACCTCATCGAGTGCAACGCGGACAAGGTGAAAGGCCTTGTCCTGCGCACGGAATTCCTCAAGAAGGCCTAGATACCGTCCTTTGCGGGAACCAGCGTCTTGAAGATCGTCTGGCCGCCATCGACACGCAGGTCGGCGCCCGTCACGAAGCCCGATTCGTCGGAGGCGAGGAAGACCGCGCAGCTGGCGACTTCCTCAACCGTGCCCGTGCGACCAAGGGCCTGACCAGGGCCGCGGATGCGGTTGGAATTCTGGCGGCTGCCATAGCGGCGCAGGCTGCGCGCCGTATCGATGGGGCCCGGCGAAATCGTATTGGCACGGACGTTTTCGGGGCCGTAGTCGAGCGCCATCACGCGGGTCAGATGCATGATCGCAGCCTTGGTCGCGCAGTATCCGCTGCGTCCATGCAGCGCGATATGACCGTGGCTCGAGGCGATGTTTACCACAGCGCCCGCGCCGCTCGCGCGCAGGTGCGGAATGGCATATTTGCACATCAGGAAAATGCCTGTGAGGTTGATCTGCAGCGCGCGGTTCCAGTCGGCAAGATCAAGCGATTCCACATTGCCGTCGGGTGTCACCGCAACAGCCGTATTGACGAGAGTCGTGAGCTTTCCGAAGGCTTTTACCGCCTCGTTTGCAGCCGCCTCGCATTGTGCGGGATCGCCCACATCGACAGCCATCGAAGCCGCCTGACCGCCAGCATCCCTGATGGATTGCGCGACTGCGGCAGCCTTGGCCGGGTCAATGTCGGTGATGAAGACCGCAGCGCCCTCGGCGCCGAACATCTGCGCAATGCCGCCGCCGATCTCTCCTCCGCCACCAGACACCAGCGCCACCTTGCCCGTGAGTCGTCCTGTCATGCGTTCCTCCCCCTGTTCAGACCGATGCTATCGGTTCGCAGGCTGCGCCTCAACGCGCATGGGGATGGCGACCCTCCCGGCAGGCATCGGAGCAGAAGCGCACCTCCTCCCAGACGCGCGCCCATTTCTTGCGCCAGGCGAAGGGTCGGGCGCAGGCGGCGCAGGTTTTCCGGGGCAGATCCGCCTTCTTGCGCATGCGGGCCATGACAAATCCATGAAAACGGACACGGGTGCGATACGCCTGGGTAGCCGTGTTGGATGAGCCGCCCCTACTAAATCGGGCGCAGATTTGCTACATCAGCTCAGCCAGTCCGGGTCCGGTACCCGCAGGAGACGAGCCGCATGAAATGGGATGATTTCCGCCAGTCCGACAATATCGAGGACCGGCGCGGGGACGACGGAAGTCAGGGACCGAGCGGAATTGGTCTGCCCATGGGGTCGAGCGGCGGCCTTGGCATCGGCACGATCATCGTGCTGGGCATCATCGGCTATGCGCTGGGCATCGACCCGCGGGTGCTGATCGGCGGCGCGGAAATGCTGAATGGCAGCCGCAGCAGCTATACCCAGCAGGTGCAGCCGCGTCCCCAGACCCAACAGCAGCAGGCTCAGCGCGGCGCACCGAATGACCAGATCGGCCGCTTCGTCTCCGCCGTGCTGGCGCAGAACGAGGACGTGTGGACCGAGGTCCTGCCGGCGCAGAAGGGCGTCAAGTTCCAGGCATCGCCCCTCGTCCTGTTCTCCGGACAGACGCGCTCGGGATGCGGTCAGGCCCAATCGGCCATGGGCCCGTTCTATTGCCCGGTCGACAAGAAGATCTATCTCGATACGTCCTTCTTCGAGGACATGCAGAAGCGCTTCGGTGGCGGCGGTGATTTTGCCTATGCATATGTGATCGCCCATGAGATGGGCCATCACATCGAGGACCTGCTCGGCGTCCTGCCCAAGGTGCAGCAGGCCCAGCAGCGTGCCGGCGCCAATACGGCGGAATCAAACCGCCTTTCAGTTGGCGTCGAGCTGATGGCTGATTGCCTCGCAGGCGTGTGGGCTGCCAATGCGGATCGCAAGTGGCAGATCATGGAGCCCGGTGACGTGGAAAAAGCGATCAATACCGCGCAGGCCATTGGCGACGACCGCTTGCAGAAGGCTGCCGGTCGCTCCGTTGTGCCCGATAGCTTCACACACGGATCTTCGGCGCAGCGCATTCAGTGGCTGCAGACGGGCCTGAAATCGGGGCAGGTCGATTCCTGCAATACTTTTGCACGCAGGTGAACCATGGCCGGCATTGATGAGAGCCTCTCCTTCGTTGCACTCAAGATTGCGGTCCTGACCGTTTCCGATACGCGCAGCCTTGCCGACGACAAGTCCGGCAACACGCTGGTGGAGCGTATCGAAAAGGCCGGCCACACCATCGCGGATCGCGCCATCGTGACCGATGACGTGGAAGCGATTCAGGCGCGCATGCGCAGCTGGATTGCGGATCCGCACGTGGATGTGATCATCAGCACGGGTGGCACGGGCTTCACGGGTCGCGATGTGACACCTGAGGCGGTCGAGCCCTTGTTCGAGAAGCGCATGGATGGTTTCTCCATCGTCTTCCACCGCATCAGCTACGACAAGATCGGCACCTCGACGATCCAGTCACGGGCAAC
>CAISZN010000029.1 GCA_903889985.1 uncultured Hyphomicrobiales bacterium
AGCCGCGAGGCGGTAATCGAAGCCGATGGAGGCGTTGATTTCCTCCATGATCGCATCGGGTCCGGTCGCGAAACGGCCGCCCCACATCTTGTTGCTCATGCTGGCCCCGGAGTCCTGACGCTCGATGACGGACGCGAACGAAGCAAAGCCGACCCCGGCTCAACCTGCCCGCAAGCCGGTGCGCACCGCGCTCGCCGCAGGGCTCGCGCTGATGGCCGGCGCGGCGGTCCTATACGGGTTCGTGGCCCCCGGCAAGAAATCCGCATCTTCCGAATGCTCCGCCTCGGTCGCCACGGCCCAGCGGATCGCGCCCTTTGCCCGGGGCGAAGTGGCCAGCCTGAATGTCTCCAGGGCCCCCGACCGCGAATCAGCCATCACTTTCGGCGGCCCCGACGGGCAGCCCAGGAGCCTTGCCGACTTCAAGGGCCGCACAGTTCTCCTGAACCTGTGGGCGACCTGGTGCGTCCCCTGCCGGGAGGAAATGCCAGCCCTCGACAAGCTGCAGGCCAGGCTCGGCGGCCCCGATTTCGAGGTTGTGGCGGTCAATATCGACACGACCCGCCTTGAGCGGCGCCAGACCTTCCTGAAGGATGCCGGGGTCACCAACCTCGCCTTTTACGCAGATCCGGGCGCCGATGTGTTCCAGATCCTCAAAAAGGCCGGGAAAGTCACGGGCCTGCCCACCACCATGCTGATCGACCCGCAGGGCTGCGAGATTGGCATCATGCCCGGCCCCGCCGACTGGGCTTCGAAGGATGCGGTGGCCTTCGTCACGGCGGCGCTTGGACGCTGAGGGACGGGCGGGAAGCTCGCCGCTCGACATGCCTGACCCATGTTGACGGAAAACCGCGACGTTTCCGCCCCCTTCTCCCCGCCACAGGTGGGGAGGAGGTGAGGATGAGGGGTGTTTCGGCCCTTCACTCAATGCCGCGTTGAGAAGCGCAGCGCCCTCACCCTGTCCCTCTCCCGCCAGCGGGAGAGGGGACGCTCACGCAGATTCGCGGCGCCTTGCGCCAGAATGTCGCGCCTGACATTTGCATCCATTCATCGGCGCTGCGTGTAGCTGTTCCACCAAGGGCGCAGGTGCAACGCATTGCGCCTGCGCCGTTCTTCCTTTAGTGAAGCCCAGCATTTCCGAACTGAGGGAGCCCTCATGGCCGAGGTCAATACTCGCCCTGATACGTCAGAATCGCGCCGGCCGCTCTCGCCGCATCTGCAGATCTATCGGCCGATGCTGACGATGATGATGTCGATTGCCCATCGCATCACCGGAGCGGGCCTCTATGTGGGCACGCTGCTGCTCGCCTGGTGGCTCATCGCAGCCTCGATGGACGCCAAGACCTTCGAGACCGCCAGCTGGTTCATGGCTTCGCCCATCGGTCGGATCGTCCTCTTCGGCTTCACCTGGTCCCTGTTCCATCACCTGATGGGTGGCCTGCGCCACTTCGTCTGGGACTTCGGCTACGGCATGGATCATCCCGAGCGGGAATATCTTGCCCAGGCGACGCTGGTCGGCGGCCTTGTGCTGACGTTCCTCGTCTGGATCCTCGCCTACGCGATGCGCTGAAGGAAGCACCCATGACCAGCAAATCTTCCCTCAGCACCCCGCTCGGCAAGGTCCGCTACCTCGGCGCTGCCAAGTCCGGCACCGAGCATGTGTGGGCCATGCGCGCCACCAGCGCCGCCCTGGTGCCGCTGACAATCGCCTTCGTGTGGATCATCCTGCATCTCGTCGGCAAGGACTATGCGACCGTGCGTGATTCGCTCGGCCGTCCGCTGCCGGCGATCATCATGCTGCTGTTCCTTGGAACAGGCATCTATCACATGATGCTCGGCATGCGCGTGATCATCGAGGACTACGTTCACGGCGCACATGCCAAGACGTGGTCGCTCCTTGCGAACACCTTCTTCTCCTATGCGATCGGATTGGCCTGCATCTACGCCATCCTGCGCATCAGCTTCGTCTGACTTCCGCCAAAGCGGTCCTGAAAGGCAAAGACATGGCCAGCACCAACGGCAGCGCATCCGCGCCCGGCATCAACGGCAAGGCTTATCCGATTACCGACCACACCTTCGACGTGGTGGTCGTGGGAGCAGGTGGCGCGGGGCTTCGCGCCACCGTGGGCTGCTCACAGGCGGGCCTGCGCACAGCCTGCATCTCAAAGGTCTTCCCGACCCGATCCCACACGGTGGCGGCACAGGGCGGCATCTCCGCCTCGCTCGGCAACATGGGCCCGGACGACTGGCGCTGGCACATGTACGACACCGTCAAGGGCTCCGACTGGCTCGGCGACCAGGACTGCATCGAATACCTGTGCCGCAACGCCCCGGCCGCCGTCTATGAGCTCGAGCATTGGGGCGTGCCCTTCTCGCGCACGGAAGAAGGCAAGATCTACCAGCGCCCCTTCGGCGGCATGACCACCGACTACGGCAAGGGCACTGCGCAGCGCACCTGCGCCGCCGCTGACCGCACCGGCCACGCCATCCTGCACACGCTCTATGGGCAGGCCCTGCGCAACTCGACGGAATTCTTCATCGAGTATTTCGCCATCGACCTGATCATGGATGCGGAAGGCCGCTGCCGCGGTGTCGTCTGCATCAAGATGGACGACGGCTCGATCCACCGCTTCCGCGCCAACCTCGTCATCCTCGCCACCGGCGGTTATGGCCGCGCCTATTTCTCGGCGACCTCGGCCCATACCTGCACGGGCGATGGCAATGCCATGGTGCTGCGCGCCGGCCTGCCGCTGCAGGACATGGAGTTCGTGCAGTTCCACCCGACCGGCATCTACGGTTCGGGCTGCCTCATCACCGAGGGCGCACGCGGCGAAGGTGGCTATGTCACCAACGGCAATGGCGAGCGCTTCATGGAGCGCTATGCGCCCTCCGCCAAGGACCTTGCCTCGCGTGACGTCGTCTCGCGCGCCATGACCATCGAGATCCGCGAGGGCCGTGGCGTTGGCAAGAACAAGGACCACATCTACCTGCATCTCGATCACCTCGATCCGAAGATCCTGCACGAGCGCCTGCCCGGCATTTCGGAAAGCGCCCGCATCTTCGCCGGCGTCGATGTGACCAAGGAGCCGATCCCGGTCCTGCCGACCGTGCACTACAACATGGGCGGCATCCCGACGAACTATCACGGCGAAGTGCTGACCCTGAAGAACGGCAACCCCGACACGGTTGTGCCCGGCCTCATGGCGCTCGGCGAAGCCGCCTGCGTGTCGATCCACGGCGCCAACCGCCTCGGCTCGAACTCGCTGATCGATCTCGTGGTGTTTGGCCGCGCCGCCGGCCTGCGCGCTGCCGAGCTCGTCACCCCCGGCGAAAAGCAGGCAGAGCTGCCGACGGACTCCGCCGACCTCGCCCTCTCGCGCCTCGACAAGTTCCGCTGGTCGAAGGGCGGCACGCCGACCGCGCAGCTGCGCGACAAGATGCAGACCACGATGCAGAACAACTGCGCCGTGTTCCGCACCGGCGAAGTGCTCGAGGAAGGCACCAAGCTCATCCATGAGGTGTGGTCGGGTGTGCCTGACATCGCCATCACAGACCGCTCGCTGATCTGGAACTCGGACCTGCTCGAGACTCTGGAATTCGACAACCTGATCATCCAGGCGGTCGTGACCATGGACTCGGCTGTCGAGCGCAAGGAAAGCCGCGGCGCGCACGCCCGCGAGGATTATCCGAACCGCGATGACGTGAACTGGATGAAGCACACGCTGGCCTGGGCTGACGATGCAACCCAGAAGGTCAGCATCGATTTCCGCCCCGTGCACACCTACACGATGACCAACGACGTTTCGTACATCGAGCCCAAGGCTCGCGTGTACTAAGCTTCAATGAACCGACGGACCCATCATTCGCCCGCGCCGTGTGCGCGGGCCTTCCGGAAGAGATGACATGGTCGAACTCGCTCTGCCCAAGAACTCGCGTCCCACGAATGGCAAGACCTGGCCGCGTCCGGCCGGCGCCAAGAACGTGCGCGAATTCCGCGTCTATCGCTGGAATCCCGACGACGGCGCCAATCCCCGCATCGACACCTATTATGTAGACATGGACGATTGCGGCCCGATGGTTCTCGATGGCCTCATCTACATCAAGAACAAGATTGATCCGACGCTGACGTTCCGCCGCTCCTGTCGCGAAGGCATCTGCGGCTCCTGCGCGATGAACATCGACGGGACCAACACGCTGGCCTGCACCAAGGACCTGGGCACGATCAGCGGCACCGTGAAGATCTATCCGCTGCCGCATATGTCGGTGGTGAAGGATCTGGTGCCCGATCTCACCCGCTTCTATGCGCAGCACGCCTCGATCGAGCCCTGGCTCAAGACCGATACGCCAAAGCCCGAGAAGGAATGGCGCCAGTCCCCCGAGGACCGCGTCAAGCTCGACGGCCTCTATGAGTGCATCCTGTGCGCCTGCTGCTCGACCTCGTGCCCGAGCTACTGGTGGAACGGCGACCGCTACCTTGGCCCCGCAGCCCTGCTGCAGGCCTATCGCTGGCTGATCGATTCGCGCGATGAAGCCACGGGCGAGCGCCTCGACAATCTCGAGGATCCGTTCCGCCTCTATCGCTGCCACACGATCATGAACTGCGCCAAGGCCTGCCCGAAGGGGCTCAACCCGGCCAAGGCCATCGCTGAGATCAAGAACATGATGATCACGCGTCAGATCTGACGGGTGATCATTTACAGGGCAGCACCCCCCATGGCTCACTGGCTCGTCAAAAGCGAACCCTCCACCTGGTCCTGGCAACAACAGGTCGAGGCTGGCGCCAAGGGCACGTTCTGGAACGGCGTGCGCAACCACAGCGCCAAGCTCCACCTCATGGCGATGAAGAAGGGCGAACAGGCCTTCTTCTATCATTCCAACGAGGGCAAGGAGATCGTCGGCATCGTCGAGGTGATCAAGGAGTTCTATCCTGACCCGACCGATGAAAGCGGCAAATTCGGCATGGTCGACTTCAAGGCCGTGAAACCCTTCAAGACCCCCGTCCCGCTCGACGTCATCAAGGTGGAAGAAAAGCTCAGGGACATGGTGCTGGTGAACAACTCGCGCCTCTCCGTGCAGCCCGTGTCCGACGCCGAGTGGAAGCTCCTCTGCAAGATGGGCGGCGTCTGAGGTCTGGACCGCGCGGCTCCCGGCACGCATTGCGCTCTACGCCACAGGCCCTCACCCCAGCCCTCTCCCGCAAGCGGGAGAGAGAGCAGAGCACGCAGATGCGTGATGCACCTTCGAGATTTAAGACGAATGCCTCCGCCCCCTTCTCCCCCCGCAGGTGGGGAGAAGGTGAGGATGAGGGGTCGCCTGATCCCCGCGCACCCATGCGCAGGCGTCCATTCCACATTTCTCAAAACTGACAAATGACCATAGGATGGTCCCCATGCCGCGCTGAAGCGCGCAAGGGGGAGGCCTGCCGTGACCATCAATTTCGTTGCCGTATTTGTTGCTGCCCTTGCCAGCTGGATGGTCGGCGCGGCCTGGTATACCGCGCTTGGAAAGGTCTGGACGGCTGCCCTTGGCTGGAAGGACGAATACAAGCCGAAGTCCATGCCCATCGCGCCCATGATCATCTGTTTCATCGCGGAACTGGTCATGGCCGCCATGCTGGCAGGCCTCATGGGACATTTCGGCACCATCAGCGTGAAGGTCGGCGTGATCTCCGCGATCACCTCCTGGGTGGCCTTCATCGCCACCACCACCGTCGTGAACAACGCCTTCCAGCGCCGTTCATTTACACTGAGCCTCATCGACGGCGGCCACTGGCTGATCGTCCTCGTCCTGCAGGGGATCGTGATCGGGCTGTTCGGCTAGCCCAGCAGATCGATCAGCGGGGGAATGAGCGGCTCGTCGGCGGGCGGCATGGGGTAGGTGCGCAGGTCCTTCGCCCGCACCCATTTCAGCGCCTGACCTTCCCGCGACTGCACGAAGCCCTCCCAGCGCCGGCAGATATAAAGCGGCATCAGCAGGTGGAAGTCCGGATAGGCGAAGCTCGCGAAGGTGAGCGGCGCCAGACAGGCCTCCTTCACGGTGATGCCGAGCTCCTCCTGCAACTCGCGGATCAGCGCGCCCTCGGGCCGCTCGCCCGGATCGATCTTGCCGCCGGGGAATTCCCAAAGGCCGGCCAGCTGCTTGCCCTCCGGGCGCTGGGCGATCAGCACCCGGTTGTCTGCATCGACAAGGGCGACGGCGACGACGAGCAGAAGTTTCACGCGGGGCATCCTTCCAGAGCAGCCCTCTGGCTAACCGAGGCCAGTCCCGCAGGCAACCTCAGGTGCCCGCCAGAATGACGCGCACGGGCTTCGTCTCATTGCCCGTGACCATGACTGTCTCGAACATGCGTTTGCCATCGGGCAGCAGGCGGCTGTCGAGCTGCCAGGAAACCTGCGTCATCACCACATAGGTGCCCGGCACGAGCCCGTCGAAGCGGAAGAGGCCCCCCGCATCCGCGACCGTGGTGCGCACATAGTCACGCAGGAACGGGTCCTCGCTGTAAAGATCCGGCACCCATGAGGGCAAATCATGTCCGCCGAAGAACTGGCGGGCGAAGCGCTCCCGCACATAGGGAGTCGCGGGATAGAGATAGATCCTCTGGCCAGCCGCGTTGATGGTCGAGCCGAGCTGGTTGACCGCAAAGGCATGGCCCTCGAGCACCCCCTCACCGTGATCGTGGATGAAGGCCGCGGCGGCCGGATCAAAAGGGCTGCGCGCCGGATCGGCGCAGCCCGCAAGCCAGAGCGTGGCCGCAAGGCAGATTGAAAAACGCATGATGAAAAACCGATTTCGAAATGAATGCACCCAAGGTGCCGCCAATGATGGGAGATGGCAAGCACCAGCGCATGCGTTCACATCTGAAGCGCAGCACCTTGCCAATCGGACGAGGTGGCGTCACTGTCCCGACCGATGATCGATACGCGCCCAGACAGGGTCTGGCAGCACAAAATCGGCAATGGGGAGGATGGAATGCGTGTGACCTGCGCATGGGCTGCAGCTGCGGCCGTGGGACTTTCAATCAGCACGATGGCGGGAGCGCAGACGCTCTCCGGCACGGTGTCCGCATCCGGCGAAGCGGCGCTTGAAGGCGTGCTCGTGAATGCCAAGAAGGGCATCGTCACCGTCTCCGTTGCAACCAACGCGAAGGGCGAGTTCAGCTTCCCCGCTGACAAGGTGGGTCCGGGCGATTATGCCATCAGCATTCGCGCCACAGGCTATACGCTCGATGGCCCCAAGACTGTCAGCATCGCAGCCGACAAGCCATCCAGCGTCGAAGTGAAGCTCAACAAGTCGAAGAATATCGCTTCGCAGATGAGCAATCTGGAATGGATGCTCAGCGCGCCTGGAACCGATGAGCAGAAGAAGGCTCTCACCGGCTGCACCAACTGCCACTCGGTCGAGCGCATCGTGCAATCGAGCTACAACGCAGAAGAGTTCCTCGACGTCATCAAGCGCATGGCGCAGTACTCCAACAACAGCTTCTACAAGAAGCCGCAGATCCGCGCCGAAGTGCGTGACATCAATCGCTTCGTGCCAAATGCAGAAAAGGTTGCTGCCTATTTCGCCTCGATCAATCGCAGTGAAGGCGAGCGCACCTGGGAGCTGAAGCCACTCCCCCGCCTGACCGGAGAAAGCACCAAGGTTGTCATCACAACCTATGACCTGCCCGAGCCCACCATTCAGCCACACGACGTACTGGTCGATTCCGATGGCACCACCGTCTGGCATTCGGACTTTTCCGGACAGACGCTCGGCAAGCTCGACACCAAGACCCTGAAGCACACCGACTACAAGGTGCCGCTGCAACGGGAAGGCTGGCCGACCGGCGCCCTCGATCTGGAAGCTGATCCGAACGGCAATCTGTGGCTGGCGCTGATGTTCCAGTCGGGTGCTGCCAAGTTCGACCGCAAGACCGAGCAGTTCTCGATGGTCAAGCTCCCGGCCGACGTGATCAAGCCGGATTCCCAGCAGGCTTTCGTGTCGCCGCACAACATCAATGTCGACAACCGGCTGTGGATGCAGGACCCGGCGCGCCGCGGCCTCTATCGTGTCGATCTTGCCAGCGGCAAGACCGAACTGTTCGAGCCTTTCTCCAAGGGACCCGGCGGCCCCTACAGCATCTTCTCCGACAAACAGAACAATCTCTGGTTCCTCGACTTTGGCGGTGAGAACGTCGGCAGGATCGATGCAAAGACCGGCGAAGCCAAGCTCTTCCCCACACCCACCAAGCGCTCACGTCCACGTCGTGGCCGCATCGATGCGGAAGGCCGGATCTGGTTTGCAGAATTCGCCGGCGAGCGTGTCGGCATGTACGACACCAACACCCAGACGTTCCAGGAATGGGAACTGCCCGGCAAATTCTTCGCACCCTATGATGCTGCCCTCGACAAGACCGGCCACGTTTGGGCGGGTGGCATGAATGCGGACCGGGTCGTGCGGCTCGATGTGAAGACCGGAAAAATGGTCGAATACCAGCTGCCCAACCAGACCAATATCCGGCGCATCTATGTTGACGACAGCCAGGCCCGGCCCGTGCTGTGGATCGGCAACAACCACGGCGCTGCGATCATCAAGGTGGAAACGCTGGACTAAGCAGCACCAAAAACCTCAGGGGCCGCCTCCGCGCAGGCGGCCCAAACTTGACTTCGCAGTGCGAAATGGACAGGGTCCGCCCCCGTTGCGGCGCCGCCTTTGGGTCGCCAGCGTCCAGGCGACGCGCCTCGATGATTGCAGGGTTCCTGATCCATGACGGTGATGCGCAGTTACCTCGATTTTGAAAAGCCTGTGGCCGAGCTCGAGGCCAAGGTCGAGGAGTTGCGGGCACTTGGCGAGAAGGGCAACGCGGTCTCGATCGGTGAAGAACTCACCCGCCTCGAGGCCAAGGCCCAGAAGGCGCTGCATGAGATCTATGCCGCCCTGACCCCCTGGCAGAAGACCCAGGTCGCCCGCCACCCCCAGCGGCCGCATCTGCGCGATTATCTTGATACGCTGATCACCGACTTCACGCCGCTTGCCGGCGACCGGAAGTTTGCCGAGGATTCCGCCATCGTGGCGGGCTTTGGCCGATTCCGGGGCCGCTCCGTCTGCGTCATGGGACAGGAAAAGGGCTCCGACACGGAGAGCCGCCTGCACCACAATTTCGGCATGGCCCGCCCCGAGGGCTATCGCAAGGCCGTGCGGCTGATGGAGCTTGCCGACCGATTCGGGCTGCCGGTGATCTCGCTGGTGGATACGGCAGGCGCCTTCCCGGGCATTGATGCCGAGGAACGCGGCCAGGCGGAAGCCATCGCCCGTTCGACAGAGGCCTGCCTTCAGCTTGGCGTGCCCAATGTGGCCGTGATTGTCGGCGAGGGTGGCTCCGGTGGTGCGGTCGCCATCGCCACAACCAACCGGGTGTTGATGCTGGAGCACTCGATTTATACCGTCGCTTCTCCCGAGGCCTCGGCCTCGATCCTGTGGCGTGAT
The DNA here is from genome assembly GCA_903889985.1 of uncultured Hyphomicrobiales bacterium. Lineage (GTDB taxonomy): Bacteria > Pseudomonadota > Alphaproteobacteria > Rhizobiales > Beijerinckiaceae > Terripilifer. The sequence goes on from CAISZN010000029.1 coordinate 9,463, forward strand.
TCGTCGCGCCGGCAAGAAGCGGCCCAGAACATGAAGATCACCGCCCAGGACCTGCTGAAATTCGGCATTATCGACGGCATCATCCCGGAGCCCTTCGGCGGCGCCCATCGCGATCCGCAGGCCGCCATCGAGTCCACGGGAAATGCCATTGCGCAGGCGCTGGAGCCCTTCACGCGCATGACGCCTGATGAAGTGCGCATGGCGCGGTCGGAAAAATTCCTGGCCATGGGCCGCCGGATCTGAACTCCCGGATCCCGGCCTTAACCCGGCGTTCACCATAGCTCACCGGGTCTCGCCAGCTTGGTAACGGTCGTGTAAGGATAACGGAACTATTCCTCATGCAGGCAATGGCTTGCGTCAGGTTAGGACAGCGGATGACGGCGCTTATGAAGTTTCCGGCCTATTCAACGGCGATCCGCCGGCTCACCCGCCTCGGGGCGGTGTTCGCAGTCGCGGCGGCGCTGGGTGCCTGCCAGGACAGCAGCTTGCGTGGAAGCGGACGCGCCTATGCGCCGATCCCCTCCGACGTGCTCGCCCTGATGTCCTCCAAGGGCACCAATGCACACCAGCCCATTCTGATCCGCACCTACAAGAAGGAAGCGGAACTCGAGATCTGGAAGATGCGCGCCGACGGCCGCTACGTGCATCTGAAGACCTTCCCCATGTGCCGCTGGTCCGGGCAGCTCGGCCCCAAGACCCGCGAGGGCGACCGCCAGGTGCCGGAGGGCTTCTACACGATCACGCCGGGCCAGATGAACCCGAACTCGAACTATTACCTGTCCTTCAACGTCGGCTACCCCAATGCCTACGACAAGGCGCATGGCTATACCGGCGGCCTGATCATGGTGCATGGCGCTTGCTCCTCGGCTGGCTGCTTCTCCATGACCGACGAGCAGATTGCCGAGATCTATGCGATCGCCCGCGAAGCCTTCGGTGGTGGCCAGAATGCCATCCAGATGCAGTCCCTGCCCTTCCGCATGACCGCGGAAAACCTCGCCAAGCATCGCTTCGACCCCAACATGAAGTTCTGGAAGGAGCTGAAGGAGGGTGTCGACCAGTTTGAGGTGAGCCAGCAGGAGACCAAGGTCGGCTTCTGTGGCCGCCGCTATGTCTTCGGCGCCACGCCTGCCAATGGCGGGCACATGGAAGCGGGCGCGGACTGCCCGCCCCTCCAGGTCGATCCTTCGCTCAAGGCCATGGTGGCCGAGAAGCAGCGGCAGGACGAGATCAAGGTGGCCGAGCTGATCGCCAGCGGCGTCAAGCCGATCAAGGTGGTCTATGCGGATGGTGGCCAGAACCCGGAATTCGCCAGCAAGGTGACCGAGCTCAGCCGCCCGGAAGCCATCGAAGCCGGCCCGCGCGAGATCCAGATCGACGAGAAGGGCCGCCCGGTGGCGCCTCCAGTCGTGCAAGTCGCCAGCGCCAAGCAGCAGCCTGCCCCTGTTGCAGCAATGCCAGCGGCCGGCAAGCCCACGGTCACAACGGCATCGATCCCGGTGCAGGCCGCCAGCACGCCTGGCAAGCCGGTCGCGCAGACCGCTTCCGCCGTGGCGCCAGCTCCGGCACCCGCCGACGAGACCTCCAGCGAGCAACCCTTCTACAAGCGCTGGGTTGGCGGCATCGGCAACCTGATCCCCGGCGGCGACAAGGTCGAGCCAGC
>CAISZN010000030.1 GCA_903889985.1 uncultured Hyphomicrobiales bacterium
TGCGATTTCGTATCGGAATTGGTTGAAGCTGCGGTGTGAGCCCTAAGCGCGCTGATCGCGCGCTACCCCCACCCCGTCAGGGCTTCGCCCTGCCGACCCTCCCCGCAAGGGGGAGGGTGAAGGGCGCCCGCTATGGGGCTGGCATTTGGCTAGATTTTGCCAATGCAGGATCGGCTTTGCAACATCAGACTGGCGCGTGCGCAGGAGCTTCGGTCATCGGCGACTTCTGCGGAGAAGAAGCTTTGGCGGGCACTGAAGCGTCTGCCATTGCCGAATACTCACTTCCGCCGTCAGGTTCCGATTGGCTCTTTCGTGGTGGACTTTGCCTGTTACGGCTCAAGACTGATCGTCGAAGTGGATGGCCCCTCGCATTCCTATGAAGCGCAGGAAAAGCGGGATGCGAAGCGAACGCACTTTCTTGAGGCACAGGGGTTTCGTGTCCTGCGCTTCTGGAACGATGCCGTGTACAACGATCTGGAATCCGTGATCGACACCATCCTCGCAGCACTTAGCACCCACCCTCCCCTTGACGGGGAGGGTCGACGCGCGAAGCGCGGCGGGGTGACGCTGCGATTTCGTATCGGAATTGGTTGAAGCTGCGGTGTGAGCCCTAAGCGCGCTGATCGCGCGCTACCCCCACCCCGTCAGGGCTTCGCCCTGCCGACCCTCCCCGCAAGGGGGAGGGTGGTGCGTCCTACTTCATCACCCTGACCGGCGTACCCGCCCGCCACTTGGCGATGTTGTCGACGATGTCCTCGAAATATTCGTTGTAGGTGCCATCGCTGACATAGCCCAGATGCGGGCTCAGCACGGCGGTGTCGAAGCTGCGGATGGGATGGTCTGCCGGCAGGGGCTCCACATCGAAGACATCGAGGCCGACGCCGCCGATGCGCTTTTCGCGCAGGGCTGACATCATGGCCGCCTCATCCACGATGGGGCCGCGCGCGGTGTTGATGAGAACACCCGTCGGCTTCATGGCCGCAAAGTCTGCCGCGCCGATGAGGCCGCGCGAGCGGTCGCTGAGCACCAGATGCACGCTGACATAATCGGACTGGGAGAAGAGCTCGTGCTTCGACACGGCCTTCACGCCCAGCGGCTCGGCCTTCTCGGGCGTCAGGTTCTGGCTCCAGGCGATGACATTCATGCCGAGCGCATGGGCAACCGGCACCATGCGCGCGCCAAGGCGGCCGAGGCCCACGATGCCGAGCGTCTTGCCCTTCAGGGTGGTGGGGATCGAGGCCTGCCAGAGGCCCTGCCGCATGCGGCGGTCCTCATGGGTGAGGGCACGGGCGTGGCCGAGGATGAGCGCCCAGGCAGTCTCGGTGGTGGTGTAGGTGGAATCACCGCCGCGGGTGAAGCAGCAGGTGATGCCGCGCGACCTGGCGAAATCGGAGTCGAGCGAGCGGTTCGAGCCGCCGGTGGTGATGATGAGCTTGAGGTTGGGCAGGCGCTCGATGAGGTCCTTCTTCATCGGCATGCGCTCGCGCATCATCACGACCACATCGAAGGGAGCGAGGGTGGCGGCGGCCTCGTCGACGGTGGCCATGTTCTTGTGGAAGGCGGTGACACGCACCTCGTGGCCGAGGCTCGCCCAGTCGCCGAGCTTCAGGGCGACGCTCTGGTAGTCGTCGAGGACCGCAACGGTGATCATGGAAGGCTCCTTGATGGACACGCGCTCACGACCGTGGGGCGAGGCGCGGGAAAAGGCGATGGGCGTTGCCGTAATCTATGGCAGCCTGCGTCGTGGGTGAAAAGTCCCGGTGGACATAGTTCTTCAGGGTCGGGGTGGGATCGACGAAGGGCATGTCGAGGCCAAGCAGGATCTGGCTTTCGGGGATGTGCTTCATCAGAACGCCGAGATTGTCGTCGGCCGCTGAAGTGGCGATGTCGAAGAAGAATTTCTTCAGGTAGGGCATGGGTCCCTCGGGCAGGCGGGCGCTCACGTCCTTGTCGTTGGCCCCCTGTCGCGCGATGCGCTCGATCATGGGGGGCAGCGCACCGCCCGCGTGGCAGAAGATGAAGCGGATGTCGGGGAACTGCTTGGCAGCGCCGCTGAAGATGAGGCTCACCACCGCGCGCACCGTGTCGAA
>CAISZN010000031.1 GCA_903889985.1 uncultured Hyphomicrobiales bacterium
GCACCGTCGAGACCGACGAAATCTGTCGCAAAACCAGCGATATGCGCCTCATTGCCCGGGGAGACCTGCAGGGCGGCCGGATCGACCTCGATGAAGTCGGCAGCCGCGAACCATCCCCGCATCGCCGCCATGATGCGCGCCCTGGCGAGCAGCATCGGGCGGCGATCCTCATGGATCGCACGGGACCACCAGCAGGCAGCTTTCGGCTTCGGGGGTGTTGTCATTCGCTCCGCGCTTTGCCATACGCAGGCACGAACCGAGAGATTTCCATCCCACGGGCTATTTCGCGCCGGCTTCTGAATAGGCCGTGAGCCGCCCGTCAGCAACCAAGGAAGCCGCCGTGAAAGTCATCGCCAGTTCGATCCGCAAGGGCAACATCATCGAGCACGAGGATGGCCAGCTCTATGCCGTGCTCAACGCCGAAAGCTTTCACCCCGGCAAGGGCACCCCGACCACCCAGATCGACATGCGTCGCCTGACGGACGGTGTGAAGACCACGGTGCGCTACAAGACCACCGAGCAGGTCGAGCGCGCCTTCGTCGAGGACAAGGACTTCAGCTATCTCTACTCGGATGGCGACGGCAACCACTTCATGAATGCCGAGACCTATGACCAGGTGCAGGTGTCCGATGACGTCATCGGTGACCAGAAGGTCTATCTGCAGGAGGGCATGAAGGTCATGCTCAGCCTCTTCAATGGCAATGCGGTTGGCATCCAGCTGCCTGCACGCGTGACCCTCGAGATCGTCGAGACCGAGCCGGCCATGAAGGGCCAGACGGCCTCTTCGTCCTTCAAGCCCGCCATCCTGTCGAATGGCGCGCGCACCATGGTGCCGCCCCATATCCAGACTGGCACGCGCGTCGTGATCCAGACCGAAGACGGCTCCTATGTCGAGCGCGCCAAGGACTGATCGATCAATCCGAAAGCCTTTCCCAAACCGCGGCCCACTGGCCGCGGTTTTTTCGTGGGCACGGCGGAGCCTGATCGTTCATCGCGCGTTCACCAACATGGCTGTGCACGAATGCTTTGCCATATTGAGAGCGCAATAACTCCCAAATCCGCATAACTTTCCGCCGTTAAGTTTAGGGAAAGTCCTAGGTGGCATCACTAGCCACATCAAACAGGGACAAGTCGTCACATGCGTATCAGTTTCACCGAAGATCTTACCGATGGCCGGATCCTCTATCCGATCGGCCGTGTCAGTGCCGCTGGTTCATGGCATGCCGCAGGCGCCCCCTGTGCAGCTGGCGACTGGAGGAAGGCAGCCCTCGACGCCCTCATCCGCGAGGCGAAGGAGCATGATGCCGACGCCATCATCGGTGTGGACTATGCCGAGGACGGCGCGCTCATGACCGACCTCACGAGCCTTGACCTCAAGCGCATCACTGCCAGCGGCATCGCCGTCAAGCTCGCCCGGAACTAAGCCGGACTTGAATGCCTGGATCCGCGCAGGCCGCCGCAAGGCGGCCTTTTGCGTTCCGGAGAAATCGACCAGCCTTTTCCTTGCGTTAGCTTAGCCTTAAACTTTCAGCCGCTACTCTATGTGTAGTTTACGTCTGACCTTCTGATTTCCTGGCCTCCCGCGATCGCGCCCCTTTTCAAGCGATCACGCCCAGCTGCTCTCATCAAACCGAAGGTCTGCGTATGTCTGTAGAAGCCCGCGTCATTGGGCTGACCCGCAAGGCGGGCGCCTTTTCCTATGGCGCGAGCCGTCAGGGCACCCCTGCGCCGCGCAGGGTGGCAGCTGCGGCTCTCTCCCTGCCGCTGGAGAACGAGGCAGGGTTGACTCGTGTCGGTCCGCTCGCGGTCTCGGCAATTATCCTGGCGCTGACCTGGCACATGTCGCCGGAGCGCGATTTTACCACGCGGGTCATGCTGTCGCTGGCGACGCTGATCCTGCTCCTCGTTTCGGTGGTTCTGCTGCGCGCGACAACGCCTGACACGGCAATCCGCGAAATCGTGGAGCCGGATGCCCCCAGTGAAGCCGAACTCCTGCCCCGCCCGTCCAACATCAGCCGCGACTTCGAGCGCTTCATGGATGCCGGGATCTCCAATTCGCGCAGGCGCAACCGCAAGGTTGGCCTGCTGGAGCTCAGTTTTGATGTACCCGATCTGCTGCTGCGCGATCCGCAGAGCATTTCCGAAGAGATTGCCGACGAAATTCGCGATCACACCCGGGTCTATGACTACGTGCATGTTGCCGATGACGGTACGATCCTCGCCTTTCTGAGCCACCTGCCTGCCAACGCGGACACGCTCCCCATCGCCTGCCGGATCATGGAAGACGTGATCCTGTCCTGCGCATCGGCTCGCCTGGCGCGGGTCATCAGGCTCAGGCATGTTGGCCTGCAGGGCATGGAAGCTGCCCGCGACCTCATGCAAAGGCTCGCAGATCAGGAAGGCCTCGTCATCCGGGAACGGGCGTGATCAGGCGGACTCGCTGGCAGCCAGTTGCGAGGCCTGATGTTCCGTGATCAGCGGATCAATGACCTCGTCGAGCGCCTCGCCGATGATCACCTTGTCCAGCTTGTAGAGCGTCAGATTGATACGGTGGTCGCTCACGCGCCCTTGCGGGAAATTATAGGTGCGGATGCGCTCCGAGCGATCGCCCGAACCTACCTGTGACTTGCGATCGGCAGCACGTTCAGCATCAAGTTTCTGGCGCTGGGTGTCGTAGAGCCGCGCCTTCAGCAGCGACATGGCGCGGGCCCGATTCTTGTGCTGGGACCGCTCGTCCTGCACGAAGACGATGGTGCCGGTTGGCAGATGGGTAATGCGCACCGCGGAATCGGTCTTGTTGACGTGCTGGCCGCCAGCGCCCTGCGCACGCATGGTGTCGACCTTGAGATCGGACTCCTTGATGTCGATATCAACGTCTTCGGCCTGCGGGAGCACGGCGACCGTTGCAGCCGACGTATGGATGCGCCCCTGGGTTTCCGTATCCGGCACGCGCTGCACGCGATGCACGCCTGACTCAAATTTCAGCCGTGCAAAGACGCCGCGCCCGATCACCTCGGCAATGATTTCCTTGTAGCCGCCAGCAGTTCCCTCGCTGGCCGACATGACCTCGACCTTCCATCCATGAAGGTCAGCGTAGCGCTGGTACATGCGGAAGAGATCACCGGCAAACAGAGCCGCCTCGTCACCACCGGTTCCCGCGCGCACTTCGAGAATGGCGCCCCCCTCATCGGCGACGTCACGTGGCAGAAGCGCAATCCGGATCTGGTGCTCAAGCGCCTCGATGCGTTGCGCCGTCTCATCGCGCTCGGCCTCGGCCAGGCCCCGCATCTCCTCATCGAGAGCCGGATCCTCCAGCATGAGCGCAACGCCCTCGGCTTCGGACTGAGCCATGCGCCAGTCACGGATCAGGTCGACCAGTGGCCCGATCTCGGCGAGCTCCTTCGACAGGGTCGTGAATTCCGGACCCGTGGCACCTTCGGCCAGACGTGCGGAGACCTCGTCGTGGCGGCGCTGGATGAGATCGAGTTTTTCAGAAGGAAGCATGACAGGCTCAACGGAAACGACGTGCAACGGAGAGGGTGAAAGCAATCAGCCCAGCTTCGCTACAAGGGAATGCCGTTTGTTTCCGCGAAGCGGCGCAGTTCGGCGCGCAGCGATTCCGTTCCATCATGTTCGGCCAGTCGCCGGGTGAGGAAGGCCTCGATTTCCGCGACATTGAGTTCGAGGATCGCGGCCTTCACCGGCCCGATGGACGAGCCCGTCATCGACAGGCCGCGATAGCCAAGCCCGATGAGCACCATGGCTTCGAGCGGGCGACCGCCGATTTCGCCGCAGAGCGTCACGGGCGTGCCCGCCGCCCTGGCCTTGTCCGTGATGAACTTCAGCGCCCGCAGGATCGGCGGCGAGAGCGGATCAAACCGCCCCGAGACCCGCTTGTTGTCACGGTCTGCCGCAAACAGATATTGCACGAGATCGTTGGAGCCCACCGACAGGAAGTCGACGCGCGCCAGGAATTCATCGAGCTGCCAGAGGACGGAAGGCACCTCGACCATGATGCCGAGCTTCAGGTCGCTTGGCGGCTCGTAATGGTGCCGGTCGAGATGCTTGAGCTCGCGCTCGACCATGGCCTTGGCATCGTCGAACTCCTTCACCGTCGCCACCATGGGGAACATGATGCGCAGCGCGCGGCCAGCCCCAGCGCGCAACATGGCGCGCAGCTGAGAACGCAACAAGCCCGGACGATCGAGACCGATGCGGATGGCACGCCAGCCAAGCGCCGGATTCTCTTCCTCCATGGTGGGCATGTAGGGAAGGATCTTGTCGCCGCCGATGTCGAGCGTGCGGAAGGTCACGGGCCGATCAGGCACCGCATTGAGCACGGACTGATAGAATCCGAGCTGGGTGCTCATGCGCGGGAACTGCGGGGCGACCATGAACTGCAGCTCGGTGCGGAACAGGCCAATGGAGGTCGCACCCGTCTCCGCCACATTCGGCAGGTCGATGAGCAGGCCCGCATTCATGTGCAGGTCGATCTTCACGCCATCGCGGGTGATCGCTGGCACGTCACGCAGCTTGCGATACTGCTCCTGCCGGCGGGCACGCAGGCGGGCCTTTTCCGCATAGGCGGCCTCGACGTCGGCTGGCGGGCGCACATGCACCTCGCCCGTGCCGCCGTCGATGATCACCGCATCGCCCTGTTCGACAAGATCGATGATGTTGGCGACCTCGCCAACGGCCGTGATGCCAAGCGCACGCGCCACGATGGCCACATGGCTTGAGGCGCCGCCTTCCTCGAGCAGCAGGCCGCGCAGCTTTTCGCGGTCATAGTCGAGCAGCGCCGCTGGCCCCATGGTGCGGGCCACCAGAATCGCATTGTCGGGCAGGTCGTCGTTGGCGCGCACGAAGGGCTGGCCGGTCAGCTGGTGCAGCAGCCGGTTGGCAAGATCGTCGAGATCATGCAGGCGATCGCGCATATAGGGATCGGGCCGGCGCTGCAGCTTGGCGCGCGCATCATTCTGCACGCGCTCGACGGCCGCTTCCGCGGTGAGGCCGGTCTGCACGGCTTCGCGCAGGCGCCGCAGCCAGCCCTGATCATGGGCGAACATGCGGAAGGTCTCGAGCACTTCGCGATGCTCGCCCGGGCCGACCTGGTCCCCCCGGTCAACGAGCTTGTCGATGGAGGCGCGCACTTCGGCAATCGCTTCCTCGAGGCGCTTTTCTTCCTGCTTCAGATCCTCGGCGACGAGTTGCTTCACGATCACGCGCGGCTCGTGCATCACCACATAGCCAAGCCCGACACCATCAGCGACCGGGCTACCCTTGAGGGTAAGTGGACGGCGCAGGGCGATGTCACCGCCGGCGGAAGCCACCGACTGCAACTCGCCAGAGGCGATCATCTCCGCCAGCAGCATCGAGGTCGTCTGCAGGACCTCGACTTCCTCTTCCGAATAGGTGCGCCGCGCGCGGTTCTGCACGACAAGCACGCCCAGCGTGTTGCCGCCCCGCAGGATCGGCACGCCGAGGAAGGAGTGATAGATTTCTTCGCCCGTTTCCGGCTTGTACGAGAAGGCCGGGTGGGATTGTGCATCGGCCAGGGCCAGAGGCTCTGCGCTCTCGGCAATGAGGCCCACGAGGCCTTCGCCCGCACGCATGGTGGTGAGATGCACCGCCTCGCGGTTCAGGCCCTCTGTCGCAAAGAGCTCGAGCCGGCCGTCGGCGCGCAGCACATAGACCGAGCAGACCTCGGCCACCATGTTGGACGCGATATGGACCACAATCTTGTCGAGGCGCGCCTGTGCGCCAATCGGCTCCGCCATGGCCTCGCGGAGCCGGCGCAGCAGTAGTCGCGGTCCTGCCAGAGCGCCACGCATCGACTGTCCTGTCACGGCGGCTGCCTGGGGGAGGTTACCCGCCAGGCTGGCCCCTAGATCGAGAAGGACGCCGCATCACCGCCGTCCGGATTCTCTGGGCAGCGTATAGGCAACGGCCGTGCCCGTCGCAAGCAAAAGCGAGACCGTGGGCGATTCGACAGGACTTTCACGCCGCGAATTTGCGGCACTGCACAATACGAAAGCCCTCGAATTATCGAATGGCGAGAACTGGCGTGCCCACGGACACTCTCTGGAAGAGGTCCACCACGTCCTCATTAAACATGCGGATGCAGCCATAGGAGGCGGCGGTGCCGATGGAATTGCGCATGGCAGCGGTCGTCCCATGGATGGCGATTTCGTCCCGGTCGAGGGTCAGGGCCGCCGCGCCCATGGGATTGTGGGGCGAGCCGCCCGGGATCACATCGGGCAGGCGGGGGTTGTCGTGCTTCACCACAGCCGGCGGTGACCAGGCCGGGGCAACATATTTGCCATTCACCCGGGCCCAGCCGGACCAGGCCTTGCCCATTTTGCCCACAGCGATGGGATAGGAGATCACCGATCCATCACCCTGGGTCAGAAACAGGCGCTTCTGGCTCTGGCTGATCACGATGGTGCCGGGGCCAATTCCGCTGGCGGCGAGTTCCGCCGGCTCGCGGGTCATGGAGGGACGGGCCAAAGCGGCGCTGACAGGCAGGGCGACAAGCGCCAGAACAGACACGAAACGGGCGACGAGGGACATATACGCAGACCCCAAAACCGGAACACTGATGTTGCAACCGCGAAGGGACCCTCGCAGTTCCTGGGTCATACACGTAACGCCAGAATGTAAAAATGCGGTGTGCATCCACACCTTGGGGAAAATTCAGCGCGTTGCCGCAATGCCACGGCACAGGTTGAGGCGGACGGGCCCCGGTGTTACAAACCGCCCGCGCGGTTCCGTAGCTCAGCAGGATAGAGCAGCGGTTTCCTAAACCGAAGGTCACAGGTTCGAATCCTGTCGGGACCGCCAGATGTCTCAGCCGTAAACAAGCAAACAATTCGGCATGGCCCAGCTTGCCCTATTGCGAGCACCTTCAGGCCTGAAAACCGCACCAATGATTGGATTTAAAGGGTCATCTCTTTCCTCCAGGAGACAACCTTTCACCCCGGCGCTTTACAGCGTCGGGGTTTTTTGATCTCGGGTGGAAAGGTTTTTTGGAAGTGCTCAGCGCGACACAATCAGCGGAGCCACCGTCGGCTCGCCGATCTGCACCCAGAGGTCTTCGTCCTCCTGGGACTGGCGCTTGACGAAGCGATAGGGCACCTCGTTCCAGCCGCGGATGGTCTCTCGCATGTTGTCGAGAATGAATTCGCCGCGATTGGTCTTCACGGTCAGGACCGCATGGCCATCGCCATTCTCATCCTTCACGACGGTGACGAGCAGGGCCGAGCGCGGCATCCCCTCTTCGATGAGGAGCTTGCGCTTGAGGAGCACATAGTCCTCGCAGTCGCCATAGCCGTCAGTGGGAATATCCCAGCGGTCGATGACACCCCAGTGATCGAGATCCGACATGGGGCGGATCATCTTGTTGACGAGGGTGTTGACGCTGCGCAGCGCGTCGAAGGTCTTCGGGGTCAGCTGGATGTCAACGGCAGGATGCTGTCCCGGAGCACATTCAGCCGCATAACGATTGCAGAAATCTGCCCAGCCGAAGGGCGTGAGCGTTGCGTCACCGACTGAAATGAAAGTCGCCTGCGGCACGCTCTCCTTCGCGGGAGTCGGGCGGGAGGCCGCCGACACGCTGGTGGCGAGAGCCATGGATAGTGCAAGGACAAGCCCTGCCTTTCCGGCAAGGCGCGCAAATAAACGCATCGAACACCCACTCTGACCCACGGCCTTGGCGGCCTCCGGCTTTATGCCGGCCTCGCTTCCCGGGTGCAGGAGCGCCCCGGAAGCAATTGGTTAAGAGAGAGTAAACGACGACCGCGACAGCGTCATCCCGCGGCGGCGCTAAATGCTAAGAATTGGTTAACAGGCTTGGGCCTGAGGAGGCTGTATCCGGGCGAGCCCGCTCATAGCGGCCGAACCGCGCTCACCATGTAGTTCACGTCACAATTGCGGGTGATGCGCCAGGTGTCGACGAGCGGCAAATAGGACATGCCAACCCTTTCGGCAGGCCGCAGCCCACCGCTGCGGATGGCATCGTCCAGCTCCGTCGGCTTGACGAATTTTTCCCACTGATGGGTCCCCTTGGGCACCCAGCGCAGCACATATTCGGCCCCCACGATGGCAAGGCCAAAGCTCTTCAGGGTGCGGTTGAGGGTGGAGGCGAAGAACAGGCCGCCGGGCGCGACCAGCGAGGCCGCAGTCGCCACGAAGGCATCCACATCAACCACATGCTCAACCACTTCCATGGCGCAGACGACGTCGAACTGTTCGCCTGCGGCCGCAAGCGATTCGGCGCTCTCAGCCCGGTAGTCGATGGCCAGGGCACTTCCCTCAGCATGGCGCTGGGCAATACCGATATTGCCGGCCGAAGGGTCAATGCCCGTGACCGAAGCGCCAAGCTCCGCCAGCGCCTCGCTGAGCAGGCCAGCCCCGCAGCCGATATCCAGAACACGCAGCCCTGAGAGCGGGCCTGCGGTTTCGTCGCGGCCGGGAAACTGGCGCTCGATCCGTTCGCGGATCCAGTCCAGGCGCACCGGGTTCATCTTGTGCAGCGGGCGCATGGGCCCGCGCGGGTCCCACCATTGCGCCCCAAGGCGCTCGAACCGGGCGAGTTCGGCTGGATCGACGGAAGCGCTGGCGGTGGTCATCGAAAACTCCTCGTGGGGACCCTGCAGAGCGGCGCTTGTCATCCCCGATACAGCCTTATAAGGATTCTTCTGTTCGCAGACGAGTTCATGGCGTGTTTCAGGCGCCTCGCCACAAGGACCGGCACCCGACCGGCAGCGATGCGTTTCCATCCAACAGGCAGCAGTCGAGGATCCATGCGGCGTGAAACGCGGCCCTTCGTGGTCGAAGTCCGGAGGGGACAGCAGAAGAAGGCACCTCAGCCGGCTCCTCTTCCCAACCCCTTTGTCGAGCAGCCAAACGACGACGACATGATGCGCCGGGCCGAGGAGGCGCTGTTTGGCCGCCCGGCTCAGGCACCGGGTGGATCACCCGCCGAACCAGCTTCCCCTGCCCGCCGCATCCTGGAAGCCCTGGCGCCCGAACCCGTCGAGGTTCTTGCGGAGCCTAACTTCGAAGCTCCCCGGCGCGGCCGCAAGCCCGGCTCAAAGAACCGGCCCAAGGAGCAGATTGCTCTGGCGCCGGAGGCCAAGCGCCGCCGTGGCCGCCCGCCCAAGAACCCGGAAAGTCAGGTTCGCTCGGTCCCAGTGACTCCGGAACTCGCCAACGCGGCTCTCGAAGTCATTGCCAAGGTGGCAACGAGCCCAGTTGCTCCGGTGCCCTTGGCTGTGGCGGCCTCCCCGCTGGTCACGCCAGCCAAGCGCCCGCGTGGACGCCCGCGCAAGGTGCCTCTGCCCGAGCAATCCAGTGCCACGGCAGAGACCACGGCCGCCATGGAAGCAGGACCCGTTGGGCCCGGCAACAGCTCGGCCGCGGCCAGGATCGTGGCACGTTATCGGGACGGCAACGGCCGGCCTGCCGGCCAGATCTGGACCCGGCGCCTGCGCGGCTACGCCCATCCCGATCATCGCAGCTGGGGTCGCCCGCGCGGCTGAGGCGACTGCTTGTCAAACGTTGCGGCCCGACCCGCGTTGACAGGGTGAGGCTTCACGTCCTACAGACCCCGGCGCGTCTGGGCACAGGCCCGTCGCGCATTTCCCCAGCCTGACTGGATTGCAAGAGCCCTATGGCCCGTCTCGTCATGAAATTCGGCGGCACCTCTGTCGCCAACATCGAGCGCATCCGCAACGTCGCACGCCATGTGCAGCGCGAAGTGGAAGCCGGCTATGATGTCGCCGTCGTGGTCTCCGCAATGTCCGGCAAGACCAATGAACTCGTCGGCTGGTGCACCGACGCCTCGAAGCTCTACGACAAGCGCGAATATGACGCGGTCGTGGCCTCGGGTGAGCAGGTGACCTCCGGCCTCCTGGCCATTGCGCTGCAGGAAATGGGCATCCCTGCCCGCTCCTGGCAGGGATGGCAGATTCCGATCAAGACCTCGGACGCCCATGGCTCCGCCCGCATCGAGGGCATCGACGGCAGCCGCCTGCTCGAAGGTTTTTCCCGCAAGGAAGTGGCCGTTGTCGCCGGCTTCCAGGGCATCCACGAGGCGACCGGCCGCCTGACGACACTTGGCCGTGGTGGCTCCGATACCAGCGCGGTCGCGGTGGCGGCGGCTATCGGCGCCGAGCGCTGCGACATCTACACGGACGTGGACGGCGTTTACACGACCGATCCGCGCATCGTTCCCAAGGCACGCCGTCTCGATCGCGTCGCCTTCGAAGAAATGCTGGAGATGGCGTCGCTGGGCGCCAAGGTACTCCAGGTGCGGTCCGTCGAACTGGCGATGGTGCACAAGGTCCCGACCTTCGTGCGCTCCTCCTTCGACGATCCCGCCAACCCGCAGCCCGGCACGCTTATCTGTGACGAGGAGGATATCGTGGAACAGCAGGTCGTCACCGGCATCGCCTTCTCCAAGGACGAGGCCCAGATCACCCTGCGCGACGTGGCTGACAAGCCGGGCGTTGCCGCAGCGATCTTCGTGCCCCTCGCCGATGCCAACATCAACGTGGACATGATCATCCAGGTGGTCTCGGACGACGCCAGGTCGACGGATCTCACCTTCACCGTGCCGGGTGCCGATTTTGATCGTGCCCGCGCAATCCTTGAGAAATCCCGCGAGCAAATCGGCTTTGCCTCGCTGCAGGGCGCCAGCGATGTCGTGAAGATCTCGGCCATCGGCATCGGCATGCGCAGCCATGCGGGTGTTGCCGCAAGGGCCTTCAAGGCACTCGCCGACAAGGGCATCAACATCCGCGCGATCACGACCAGCGAGATCAAGTTCTCGGTGCTCATCGACGCGGAATATACCGAACTTGCGGTGCGCACCCTGCACACCCTCTACGGGCTCGACAAGGCCTGAGCACCCAAGGCCGGGTGGACACACCCGGCCAATCTGCCAGACTGCACTGCAGGGAGGCAGAACATGCTCGAACTCTATCATGCCGACACGGCCGTCTGTGCCGCCAAGGTCCGCGTCGTGCTGGCGGAAAAAGGGTTGGCCTATACGGGCCACATGCTGGACCTCGGGCGGGGCGACCAGTTTGCGCCCGATTATATGAAGCTCAATCCGAATGCCGTGGTGCCGACGCTCGTGCACGATGGCGCCGTGATTACCGAATCGACCGTCATCTGCGAATATCTGGACGAGAGCTTCGCACCTGTCCCGCTTCGCCCGCAGACGCCACTTGGTCGCGCCCGGATGCATGGCTGGACCAAGCGCGAAGACACGATCCACGACGCCATCAACACCGTGACGGTCGCCATCCTCTTTCGTGGCGAATTGATGCTGAAAACGCCCGAGGAGCGGCAGGCGCGCTATGGGCGCATCCCGGATCCGGCGCGCCGGGAGAAGTGGCGCAACATCATCGAGCAAGGGCTCGAGGCCCGCTATGTCGATGAAGCCATGGCCCGCTTCGCGCGCCTGTTCAGGGATATGAACGGGGCGCTCGCAACCGGCCCCTGGCTGCTTGGCGAAACCTTCACCCTGGCAGACAGCGGCCTTATTTCCTTCTTCTATAGGCTGGAAATGTTGGGCTTGTCGCGGTGCTGGACAGACGGATTTCAGGGTGTGGCGGACTGGTTTGAGCGCTGCAAGGCGCGTCCGAGTTTCAACACGGCGATTGGCCAGTTCATCGGCCCCGACAAGCACGCCCACTATGCCCGCTTCGTGGAGCCCGTCCGACCTCAGGCTGAGGCCGCCTTCTCCCGAGTCATGGCGGCTTGATCCTCAGATCTTCGCAGCCTTGCGCAGGGCCGCGTTCATGCGGCTCTGCCAGCCATCGCCACTGGCGCGGAAATGCTCGATCACATCCCGGTCGAGACGCAGCGAGACGAGTTGCTTCGTCGGCGCCTTCTGCGGACCGCGGGCACGGCGGAACATGTCCTTTGCCGCCTCAGGCATGGGAGCAAGACGCGCAAGCATATCGGCCGATGCAGGAGCGTCGTCAGCATCCCAATCCTGAACGTCGTCGGGTTTATGTCTGGCGCTGCTCATAGGCCTGTCTTTCCCGATCATTCGCACGACGCAGGCCGATGATGCGGATGGCGTCTGCCCTCAGCACATAGACCAGCGCGTGAAGCCGCCCATGGAGCGGCGCATAGGCAATCATCCGGCGCTCGCCATAATCGCGTCGCTCGTCCACCGTCTCAAGCGCCCGTTCGAAATCGAAATGGCGAACGTCGTCGAAAGCGACCCCGTGCTTGCGCAGGTTGAACGCGGCCTTCGCCTCGTCCCATTCATAAAACATATTGTAGCTACAAAATAAATAATGGCAAGGCAGCTTAGCATCGCTGCCCGCCCCGCGGTGGGCGCCGGCTCAGAAGTCGCAGGCGATTCCCTTGATCTCCCAGTCGCCATAGCGCACCGGGTCCGGCCCGCCACGGCCGTTGATCTCCTTGGGACGGGCAGCCTCTTCGGCGGCCAGACGGCGACGCTCCTCGGCCTCGGCAAGCGCGCGCTGGGCGGCCGGGCTCAGGACCTTTTTCGGTGCCTCAGGGGCGGCCTCAGGGGCTGGCACGTCCGGAATGTCGCTTTGGCTCGTCATCGCAGGTGCGTTCCATCTTGTCGCAGGAGGGACTGGCTCCCCACATATAGGCGCGAACGGCGCCGGACCAAAGACGGTTTGCGGTGCCGTGTCGGAGGTCCTGATGCCCCAGAACATGATGCGCACAGCCGTGCTGCTTGCGGCCATGACCGCCCTGTTCATGCTCGTCGGTGCCGTGCTGGGCGGCCGCACGGGCATGCTGCTCGCGCTGGCCTTCGCGCTTGTCACCAATGCCTTCGCCTGGTGGAATTCTGACCGCATGGCCCTTGCTGCAGCCGATGCCCAGGAGGTGGATTCCCGGAGCGCCCCGGATCTTGTCTCCCTGGTGGAAGGGCTTGCCCGGAATGCCGCCCTGCCCATGCCACGGGTCTATATGATCCAGAGCGACCAGCCCAATGCCTTCGCCACCGGACGTGATCCGCAGCACGCCGCCGTTGCGGTGAATACGGGCCTCATCCAGATGCTCACCCGCGAGGAACTGTCAGGAGTCATCGCCCACGAACTCGCCCATGTGCGCAATCGCGACACCATGACCATGACGATCACGGCAACCCTTGCGGGTGCGATTTCCTCCATCGCCCATTGGGGCCTTTTCTTCGGCGGGCGGCGCGACCATGGACCGGGCCCCATCGCCTCGATCGCCATCGCGATCCTGGCGCCCATGGCGGCCATGATCGTGCAAATGGCCGTCAGCCGTTCACGCGAATATGAAGCGGACGCTCTGGGTGCGCGGATCTGCGGCAATCCCTACTGGCTAGCCCGCGCGCTTGCCAAGCTCTCGGGTGGCGCCGCGTCGATTCCCAACGAGCAGGCGGAAGCCCATCCTGCCATGGCGCATCTCTACATCGTCAATCCGCTGACCGGCGGCATGATCGACAATCTCTTTTCCACCCATCCCCACGTGGAGAACCGCATCGCCGCGCTCGAGCAGCTTGCCATGCAGATGGGAATCAGCGACCGCCCGGCACCGGCTGCCAGCACAGGCTGGGCACCGTTCCGCGATGCCCCGACCTCCGGCAACGGCAGCGGCAGCTTCCTCGGTGGCCGAGGTCTGGCCGGGGGACCTCCTTGGGGTCATACAAGCGGCTCGCGCGGCCCGTGGGGCTGATCAGGGACCGCGAACAGCCTGCCTTGCCTTGGCGACCGCTTCCGGCGATGCCGCATAGAACCGCGCAATCATCTTCTCGACGTCCTCGCCGCTCGAAGGTGTCAGCTCCATCTGTGCCGCCTTGGCGTCGGCAAGGAAGACTGGGTCACGCACCGTGTCGGCCAGAGCTTTCCGAAGAGCCGCAACGCGCGCTGGCGGCACTCCGGGGGGTGCCGCATAGGTGCGGCCAAGGGCCTGAACGCCGAAAATCAGGTCGAACACCTGCCGGTCAAAATCGCTCTTGGCATAGTCATAGGCCAAAGGCACGTCAGGTAATTCACGGTGTCGGTTTTGGGCGAGCTGGATGATCAGCTTGAACTTCCCGACCTCTATGAGGTCGCGCCATTCAGCCCGTGCCGTTGAGAGGCCGATTCCGCAAATCCCGAAGACTTCGCCGCGCTCGATGGCGAGCTTCAGGTCGAACGAACCGCGATAGCCATGAACGAGCTTGATCTGCGCGCCGAGCAGGTTGCGCACCGCATTCGGTGTCTGGCTCAGGGGCCCCGCAGCGCCTGAACCGCCGAACACGACCTCCTTGTGGCGAAGCTCCTCGAAACTGGTGATGCCACTGCCCGGGGAAATCCCGCAGATCGGCGTCGTCTCGTCGAGATTGCCGATCCAGTTGAATTTCGAAGCTTCGAATTTCGCCGCACCATCACCCATGATCGGATCGAACGTGACCGTGTGAGCAAAGGTTGCCATCACCGAACCGTCACGTGGGGCGACGTTGTAGAGCCAGTTGCCCGCATTCATGCCGGAAGCGCCCTGCATGTTCTGCACGGTGACATTTGGTTGTCCCGGCATGAAACGGCCCAGATGCTTCTGCAGCACGCGCGCATAGACATCGAAGCCGGTGCCGACTTCATGGCCCACGACGATCGTCAGGGTGCGCCCGCGATAGAAATCCTCGACTTCGTCTGCGAAGGCCGGAAGAATCGACCAGAGCGCAATAGCCAGGGCAAGCGGCCAGCGAAGCCTCATGTCTGCATTTCCTCCCCCGGCATTCGTGTGTGCATCCGGTGCATGAAGACTAACACCTTGACCTTGATCAGCAAGTCACAACGAAAACAGCGTGAGGGAGCCTGCTGCCTTGCCTCACCTTCACCACAGACCTATGGTCGAAGCTGCCTGTCGTACTGCTTCCGCACGCGGCATCGGTATTCCCTTTTTCGCAAGAAGCCCCAGCGTGCAAAGACAGACTCGGTCGAATCGGCCCCATGGAAGGCCTGGTTCTGAAGTTCCGCCGCCACCACCAGGCATGGCTGCGCGCGTTGCTGCAGCGGCCATCGTGGCGGATGTTGCCAGCGGCAATCACATGCTCGAAGAGCGCCTCGGCAACGAATCTGCCACCGGACGCTTGTCGGAACTCGACCCGCGTGATCGCGGGCTCGTGCGCTCCATCGTCACGGTTTCGCTACGGCGGCTGGGAACCATTCGCGCAGCCCTCGCAAAGTTTCTCGAGAAGGGGCTGCCGCGAAAAGCCGTCGGCCTCGAGTGGACCCTGACCGTCGCGGCGGCACAGATTCTCTTTCTCGATGTGCCCGACCACGCAGCGGTGGACCTTGCCATCCATGCGGTGCGGCGCGACCCACGCACGGCGCCTTTCGCAGCCCTGAGCAATGCCGTGCTGCGCAACATCGTGCGCGCAAGGGACGAACTCGCCGATCCCGCGGATCCCTTCATCGACACGCCGGCCTGGCTCGCCGCGCGCTGGCGCAAGGCCTATGGCGAGGCTGCCGCGCTGGGCATTGTGCGTGCCCATCGCTGTGAGCCGACGCTTGACCTGACCGTCAAA
Source organism: uncultured Hyphomicrobiales bacterium (assembly GCA_903889985.1). Lineage (GTDB taxonomy): Bacteria > Pseudomonadota > Alphaproteobacteria > Rhizobiales > Beijerinckiaceae > Terripilifer. Next base: position 15,533 of record CAISZN010000031.1, read on the forward strand.
TCCGATCCCGCTGGATGGTCTGAAAAGCTCGGCGGAATCGTCCTGCCGAATGACTCCGTGCGCCTGTCAACGCACACGAGCATCGTTGAACTCGAGGGCTACGAGCAGGGCGAGTGGTGGGTTCAGGATGCCGCGGCGAGCCTGCCCGCACGTTTGCTGCACATCAATCCCGGCGAGACGGTGGTCGATCTTTGTGCGGCGCCCGGCGGCAAGGCCGCGCAGTTGGCCCTTGCCGGTGGCCGGGTGCTTGCGCTCGACCGTTCTGCAGAACGCATGAAGCGGCTGGCGGCCAACATGTCCCGGCTTGGC
>CAISZN010000032.1 GCA_903889985.1 uncultured Hyphomicrobiales bacterium
ACGCTGCAGCTCCCCCGCAAGGTCGCATCGATCCTGCAATTCTTGCTCGAGAGATTCGACAAAAATACAGTAGCGATTACGTCCCTCGGCCTTGGCGCGGTATAGTGCGAGATCGGCATGGCGCAGGACGGTGGTGACATCCTCACCGTTGCGCACATTTGCGACGCCTATAGAAACACCGATAAACAGTTCTCGCCCGTTAATGTCGTAAGGACGCTTGATCGCATCAACCAGCCGCTGTGAAAGGGTTGTTACTTCGCCCAGATCCTCCTTGGATTGCATATGCAGGATAGCAAATTCATCGCCTCCCTGCCGCGCAACAAGGTCACCAGGAAAGACAACTCCCTGCAACCGCGCTGCTACAAGGCGCAAAAGCTCGTCTCCCACGCTGTGACCATAGCCATCGTTCACTTCCTTGAAGTGATCAAGATCCAGCAGGAGGACGCTACAGACTGCCTCATTCTGCTCAAGGGATCGCATCAACGTCGACGTGAAATGCGCACGATTGGCCAGGTTTGTCAGATCATCATGTGATGCCATGTAGGCAATGGCCTGACTTGCCCGCGTACTTTCAGTGATGTCAGCGTGGGTCGTGATCCAGCCGCCATCGGGGAGCGGATCATAGCTGATCTGAATCAGGCGCCCATCGGAAAGCTGCCGGATTTCGTTGCTGGGCTCTTTGTGAAGTACATCATGTCGGGAAATATGCTGGCCAGCGTGATGTTCTGGAATGAGCTTGTATCTGACCTGCAAGCCAAGCACGTCTGACAGGCGCATTCCAGATCTCAGATCCTTCTGATCAAAACCCCAGATCTGCTCGTACTTCTGATTATGAAGTTGCAGGCAGCCATTGGCGTCATACATGGCTAGCCCGTGAGACAGATGTTCCAGTGTGATCTGGAAACGCGCTTCGGAAACCAAAGTCGCACGGTACTGGCTTTGCAACCTGAGAAGAATGAGAAACAGGAGGAGCTCGAAAGCGCCTGTGCCTAAAACAAGCGCAATTGCCTGTGACCGCCATGCCGAGAGCGCGCGCTCCTCAAGCGTAACAATATTCACGACTAGCGGATAGCCTTGCACCGGTTGAGCAGCCACCCACGACGGGCGCGGATCCAGCAACTGGTTCGTCTTATAAATTCCACCGCCATTCTCGACCGATGACCACCACGTTGCCCCGGGTGGCATCTTGTGCGATTTGACCTTGATATCACCGAGACTCGTCAGGACAAGACCGTCGCGACGCAGCAGGTTCATCCCACGGCCTTCATTCATCGCGAAGACATTCTCAAGCTGGATGAAGCTTGCAGGCATCACGCCAACGAAAACCGTGCCGAGAAAACTACCGTCCCAGGCGCGCCGTGGCTTGGCGAAAAAAACTGTATTGACCCCATCGACAACGTTTGCAACTGGCTCACTGACAAAAATGTCCGACCGGGTTGAATTTGCGAAATTCTTGAAATGATCGCGGTCTGCCAGATTGATATGCGGCAATGGCCAGAGCTTGCTTGACGCGATCACATCGCCACGAGCGTTGGTCACAGCGATGGCACTCGCCTGATGCAACTTGCCCAGGCGCTCGATCAGATGCAGGTGAGCCGATTCCGACCCCATGAAAGATTCAAAATCCGGTCCACGCTCCTGCTGCTGACGCAAAGCCCATTCAGAAACGTCATCGACCAGGATGTCTATTGCCTGGGCGGAATGGCCTACCTGCTGCGAGACAATTTTTGCGATCTGGATAGCGGCCATATTGGCCGCATCGATCGCATCGCTGCGCATCTTAACGATAGCAAAGCCAATAATCGTGGCAAATGCGAGCATGATGCCTGCGATAATTCCAGCAAAGCGCAAGAATGGCCTAACCGACTGTTGGGAGCGCCTGACCTCCAGCATCCTTTGATCTCTGCCTTATCCGCAAGCTGCTGATTCGTACCTCAGCTATCCTGAAGCCAAAGCGTCACGATTAACAATTAACTAGCGAAAATATACAACGCATCACGCGGAAACGCCCCAGGCACGGACAAAAGCCTTGATAAGATCTCTTGAAGACCCTGCCTCCGTAGGGGTATGAGCTGCATTACCAAGGCGCCCCATGGCGCGAAGCAAAGAGGTCGCTAGGATGAATGGATTTCGGGTGTTTCTTGCCGTGGCGGCCCTTAGCGCAGCTCCCGCACTCGCTGGCGAACAGAGCACGAGCGCAAAGTCTGCAAAGCCAGTGGCCACGAACGCTAAGAGCTTGGAATCACGCCATAATGAGTGTCTTGCTTTCATTCAGCGCCATGGTCTGACATGTGACCCATGGCAGCAGCCCACCTGTGGCTACGAT
>CAISZN010000033.1 GCA_903889985.1 uncultured Hyphomicrobiales bacterium
CCATCCCGACGAGCGCTGGCGTCGACCAGACATCAAGTCAATCTCGCTGCTTCCCAATATCCTCGCCAAGCAGGCCGCAAAAGAGCAGGGGGCGCAGGAGGCCTGGCTGGTCGATGACGCGGGCTATGTCACCGAGGGATCTGCCAGCAATGCCTGGATCATCACAGGAGACGGCACAGTCGTCACCCGGCAGGCCGACCGTTCGATCCTGCGTGGGGTCACCCGAACGGGACTCTTGGATGTTCTGGCAGCTCTCGGCCTCAAGCTTGAGGAACGCCCCTTTTCAGTCAGCGAGGCTCTTGAGGCTTCAGAGGCTTTCCTCACCGGGGCAACGACTCTGGTCACACCGGTCGTCCGCATTGATGGAAAGCCGATCGGGTCCGGGCGGCCGGGAAAGGTAGTGCCCAGATTGAGGCAGGCGTTCATCAAGGATCGGTGATCAGGCAAGTATATCTTCGAGACCGACCCGGTCTGCGGTAAAACAATGTCATCGAGTGGTGAAATAGGTTGGTACGGCCTTTGCGATGCCACATCGGGTCCCTAGATAAGGGGTCCCGATACTCGTTGGGTGCTTTGCCTTGGCTGGTCAGGGCTCCGATCGAGCGCGGTGAATAAAAAAAGGAAATCAGAAAATGGCGGCTGAACGCACTCAAAACCTTCAGGACACGTTCCTCAACTATGTGCGCAAGAACAAGATTCCGCTCACGATTTTTTTGGTGAACGGCGTCAAGCTCCAGGGTGTGGTGACCTGGTTCGACAACTTCTGTGTGTTGCTGCGTCGTGACGGACATTCGCAGCTTGTCTATAAGCACGCCATCTCGACCATCATGCCGGGCGCCCCGATCCAGATGTTCGAGCCCGTGGACGAAGTGACCGGCCAGGGCTGATCGGCCCAAAGGATCATCATGAATTCGACCAGTGCCGACGCTCGCGGCTTTGACCTCGAGCGCCGGCGCGCGCAGGAGACCCGCGCCCTCGTCGTGGGTCCATATTTGACCGAACGCGCCATCAGGTCACGGGAAGGTACACCAGGACCCGTGAACGAGCGCGATCCCCAGTCGCGCCTCGACGAAGCCTCAGGCCTCGCCATGGCCATCGACCTCGATGTGCTGGGGACCGTCGCGGTCGCTCTGACCCAGATCAGGCCTGCGACTTTCCTTGGCAAGGGCAAGGTCGAGGAGCTCTCGGCGCGCATCAAGGACGAGGACATCGAACTCGTCATGATGGATTGCGCCTTGTCGCCCGTGCAGCAGCGAAACCTCGAAAAGGCCTTTGGTTGCAAGGTCATCGATCGAACCGGGCTGATCCTCGAGATTTTTGGGCGAAGGGCCCGCACACGTGAGGGCACCCTGCAGGTCGAGCTTGCCCATCTCGCCTACCAGAAGTCGCGCCTTGTCCGGTCATGGACCCACTTGGAACGCCAGCGCGGCGGCTTCGGCTTCCTTGGTGGCCCCGGTGAAACCCAGATTGAAACCGATCGCCGCCTCATCCAGGAGCGCATCATCCGCATCGAGCGCGAGCTTGAAGGGGTCAAGAAGACCCGTGGCCTGCATCGGAGCAGTCGCCAGGACGTGCCTTTCCCCGTGGTCGCCCTCGTGGGCTATACCAATGCCGGAAAGTCGACGCTTTTCAATCGGCTGACCCATGCTGAAGTCCTCGCAAAGGACATGCTTTTTGCCACACTCGATCCCACCCTGAGGTCGCTTCGCCTGCCACACGGTGCCAAGGCCATGCTCTCGGACACGGTGGGCTTCATCTCCGACCTGCCGACCATGCTTGTCTCGGCCTTCCGGGCCACCCTTGAGGAGGTGCTGGAGGCGGACGTCATCCTGCATATTCGTGATATCTCCCACTCGGATACCGAGGCCCAGAGCAGCGATGTGGAGGCCATCCTCCGCGACCTTGGCATCGAGCCCCAGGACGAGCGCATCATCGAGGTCTGGAACAAGGCCGACCTTCTTGACCCGGCGGAACGGGAGCGGTTCGAAAACTCTGCTGCCCGGCGCCCACAGGGGCACAGACCAATGGTCGTCTCAGCCATCACCGGGGATGGACTCGACTCCCTGCTGACGCGCATCGAATTGCTACTGGCCCATCATTCGGTCCAGCTGCACCTGAAGCTGGCCCCGGAAGACGGGCAGGGGCTGCACTGGATCTATGAGAATGCCGAAGTCCTGGAGCGTCGGACGACAGAAGATGGCGCAGTCCATCTTGCGTTGCGTGTGGCTCTGGAAAAGCTCGACCGCCTGAAGCGCCGTTTTCCCGGCGCCCGCTGATCACGCTTCTTTCGACTTGGCCTCATTCCAGAGAGCGTCCATTTCGGCAAGACTGGCCGATTCAAGCGTCTGACCGGAGGCCTGAAGCGCTTCCTCGATATAGGCAAAGCGGCGCTCGAACTTGGCGTTGGTGGTGCGCAGCGATGCCTCTGGATCTGCGTTCAGATGCCGGGACAGGTTAGCGACCGCAAAAAGCAGGTCTCCGACCTCTCCCGCAACCAACTGCTTCGACGCGCCCTCGTTGAGCACAGCCTCGATTTCATCAGCCTCTTCACGGATCTTGGCGAGCACAAGGCGGGCATCGTTCCAGTCAAAACCAACCGTCGAGGCCTTGGCCTGCAACTTCACGGCGCGGGTGAGGGCAGGCATTGTGGTCGGGACCCCGGATAGATGACCCTTGGCGTGGGGCTCTTCGGCAAGGCCCAAGGCTGCATGTTCCGTCCGTTTCTGTGCCTTCTCTTCAGCCTTGATCTTCCCCCACAGCGCCTTGACCTCGTCCGGTGCAAGGTCTCGGGTGTCGCCAAAGACATGGGGATGTCGGCGGATCATCTTGCTGGTGATCGCATGGACCACGTCGCCGAAATCGAAGCGGCCTTCCTCCTGCGCCATGCGGGCATGAAAAGCGACCTGCAGCAGGAGATCGCCCAACTCGTCTCTCAGGTCGGCCAGATCACCGCGCTCGATCGCGTCGACAACCTCATAGGCCTCCTCGATCGTATAGGGTGCGATGGTCTCGTAGGTCTGTTCCAGATCCCAGGGGCAACCCGACTGCGGAGTCCGCAGCGCCGCCATGATGGCAAGAAGTCCGGTGATATCGCGGGATGGGGTCATGGACATGGGGCGCTTAGAAGCAGGAGCAAAAAAGAGAAAAGCGGCGGAAATTCCGCCGCTTGACTTAATCTTCTAAACCTGAATCGAAGGTTCAGCCGAGCGCGATGGAAACCGCTTCACGACCCTTCGGCGTGTCGACCACCTTCATGATCACGGCCTGGCCTTCAGCAAGCTGCTGGATATTGGCCGGACGCAAGATGGAGATGTGGATGAACACATCCTTGCCGCCGTCGTCGCTGGCGACAAAGCCAAAGCCCTTGGCCTCATCAAACCACTTGACCTTGCCCGAGACGTCAACAGCGCTCGATACGTCAGGCGCACGACGCGGACCACGGGGACCGCCACCGGGGCCGCCAGGACCACCCGGGCCACCGCCATCGAATGAACGACGCGGGGGAGCCTCGACTGCCGTGGAGGTATCAACCTCAACAACGCGCGAGACCTGTGCGCCCTTCATGCCCTGAGTCACCAGGACCTTCATCTTGGCGCCCGTGGGAACCGTCTCGTAACCGGCAGACTGAAGGGCGCCGATGTGCAGGAAGGCGTCACCGGCCCCATTGCCAAGTTCGACAAAGCCGAAGCCCTTGTCGGACTTGAACCACTTCACAGTGGCATCGACCGTATTTGCGACGGGAGCAGACGGAATACCACCCGGCTCAGCGGCAAAACCGCCGCCAAAGGGAGACCGCGGCGGCGGACGATGGGACCTCGCCTCGTAGGACATCGGCCCCTCATCGTCATCGAACCCACGCTTCCGGGGTCGGAAATCTTTACCTTTGCTCATAACCTGCTCGTCTCCGCCGCCATTCCTTGCTCCGCCTCACATTCGCTGGCTTGCGTTAAAACGCGAATGCATTCAGCCGGAGCCTCGCCCCGTCCGCCTTCAACCCCGCTATTGTGCCGAATAGGCCGCAATAAGGTTCTGCCGTCAGTTTGCGCGCGCTCCTAAAAAGAAGTGTAACAGCATTTTTGTCTATTTGGCTACGGGAATTCACTGGAATTTCGCCTGATTTGGCGAGGGTAGGCCCGGGGAATGAGACATTTTTACATGGTTGCACCAACCGATTGATCCAACTGGAGAGATTGAACGCCAATGGTCATTGGGACGGAGCTGTTCACCAACGATACTACCCGGATTGAGTAATTCGATTCGTGGGTCCCGTCGGCAAGACTTTCCCGGTGCTGAATAGAGGCGAAGCAAGATCGGCGGCTGAGTGAACACGAAGATTGGCCGGATCATCCTCTCAACCAGCACGCGAGTGCCGATCGATGCCTCCCTATTGTATGCCGACATCACATTTGTTGCGCGAGATCATGTCCCGCAGATGATGACCGGTAGCGGGCTCGACGCGCTCGCACAGCGCATCAATGACGTCGCGTGATCTTTTTTTTGGGGAAGATTGCTGGAAGCATAGTCCTGTCGTCGAAATGGCTCCGTCAAAGGTTGAGGTGCGCTTCTGCCACACCCCCGAATGACCGATCCCCCGTCGGATAGAGATCGTCAGAATACTGATTGATCAGGACCCTTTGAAGCATGAGTTTCTTGCGCATCACGCGGAGGAAACCATGTCCTATTCGCTCGGCACTCTCGAAGAACTCCCCAAGGACTATGTTCAGTCCCTTGCTGATCTCAGTCTCGCACCGCTCTGGCCGGCCCTGAGGACTGTGCTCCCGCATGATTTTCCGACGCGCTCGACGAAGCCCTTTGCCTGGCGCTACAAGCAGATTCGCTCCCATTTGATGCGCGCTGGCGAACTGACGCCGATCGAAAAGGCGGAACGCCGTGTCCTCGTGCTCTGCAATCCAGGTCTCGGCCTCGACAAGCTGATCGCGACGCCCACGATCTATGCGGGCCTGCAATTGATCCTGCCCGGTGAAACTGCCGAGGCACACCGTCACACGCCCAGTGCCATCCGCTTCGTCATCGAAGGCGACGGTGGCTACACGATTGTAAATGGTGAGAAATGCCCGATGGAAAAGGGCGACCTCATCCTCACTCCGTCCGGCACGTGGCACGAGCACTGGCACGCGGGTAAGAATCCGGTCGTGTGGCTCGATGCCCTCGATCTGCCGGTCATCTATGCGCTGGAACATTCCTATGTGATCGAGGGCAAACGGCAGGCTGCGAACAACGCGCCTGATCGGTCGCAAACGGCCTATCGACGTGCGGGGCTTGTGCCCTATGGCTCGCTCGGCAAGCGGCGTGAGGATTATCCGCTGATCCGCTTCCCATGGCGCGAAGTTCGCCAGTCGCTGGTTGACCTCGCCAGTGGCAGCGGTGCGAAGGACCCGGTGCACCTCGCCTATGTGAATCCTGAAACGGGCGCTGAATGCCTGCCAATCCTTGGCTTTTCCGCACAACTCCTGCGTCCCGGCGAGGAAGTTGCTCCGCCACGTCGCTCCAGCAGCAGCATCCTGCACGTGATCGAGGGCAGGGGTGTTTCGGAAATCGATGGCACCACGATCGAATGGGACGAGAGCGACACGGTCGCGATCCCCACCCATGCGCAGGTTCGACATCGGAACACGGGTGACAAGCCGGTCTTCGTCTTTCACGTGGATGATGCACCGCTGCATCGCAAGCTCGGCGTCTATGAAGAACATTGAGGAGGATCCCCATGACGCTGCGCAATGACGATCCCCGCAAGATCCTCGAGGCTGGCGATGGGATCGACGGCCTTCGGATGGGCCTGAAGAATATCGGCAGTCTGCCTGAAGCCTGTCGAGGAGTTTCGCACACGCACAACCTTGCGTGTCATCACAATGGAGGCAGAGATGTCACTGTCGCAGGACGTCGAAGCCAGATTTGAGATTCATCAACCCGATCTCCAAACAGTGCCCG
>CAISZN010000034.1 GCA_903889985.1 uncultured Hyphomicrobiales bacterium
GGACGCCGCATCTCAGAGGTCTCCCAGATCCGCCTCTCACACATGCTGACCCGGCTTGAGGCTGAGGATAAGCCTCCGTCTCGGCTCATGCACGTCCGCCTTGGTTCTGGACAGCCATCCCTAGCCTTTGGTGTTGGACCTGTCGGAGGGAAGCGGGGGTAAGCCCTCCTCGTGCGCGGCAGAGATTTTGCTACTCTATGTCGAGGAGTTGACGATCAATCCTTCTCGCATTCATGTTCTTGCTGCTACCCCCAAAATTGATTGAGGCTGCGATGCGAAAATTTATGGCTGGCGTCATAGTGGGCTTGATCCTTGGTGGCTCAGCCACAGCTTTTGCCGCAGGTGTTTTTGGCACTGGATACCTAACGGGCTGGAGCGTTATGAAGGACGGCGAGGAGGTTTGTACTGACCCTTCCGTTGATACCGTTAGCAAGGAAATCGAATGTGATTGAACTTGCCTACCAGTAACAAGAATACAACGCCCGCTGCTGTCCCGCGCGTCCCAAACGTCCCGAATGCCACTTCTGAGCGTTATGGCGGCTACTGTCCCACCGGGACGTCCCTAAGCGTTGTCCCACTGGGACAGTTGCTCGGGATTGCACCAGCGAGGTCACGAAGGCCCAAAGTCGCTTCCATTAAGTTTCCGGCTGACCGTAGACTTGGAAATCCCCGTTCGCTCGGCAATTTGACGCACCGAAAGACCCTGCACTTGCATAGCCTTAAGACTGGCGCCGCTGTCATCACGGAAGATATCCCCGGTCAGCCATTGATTGTCGACCAGCCTCGCCTCAAAAGGCTCTGCTTCTGGTCCGAAAAAGCCGCGCTGCTTGGTGAAATGGACCTCGAACCTTGCACCCTCGGATGGCTCATAATTGGGAGGTCTACGCAAGGAAATCACGGTATCCAATACGTCCTCCTTGCGGCTGCTGCCGCGCTGCTGACCGCTTTTGCCCGCATGATGGATTAACAGTACCGATCTGCCTGCTGCTCGCTGGCTGAGCATCCATCCTTGCATTGGTCCCCAGCTATCAGCTTCGTTTTCTCGGACACTACGGGCGATGGTGGAGAGGTTATCGATGATAACGAGATCGGCACCTTCGAGAGCAGATGCGTAGTACCTTTGGGCATCCGGGCTCGCGAGATCAGGCAATCCGTCCGGCTGAAGGTCGGCGGAAATCAGCTGGAATGCATCGCCTACAAGTTCAGGGCCAACTGCACCTGCGATCGATGCATATCTCTCCTTGAGGGTAGACCCCGGCATTTCGCCATCGATGTACACAACGCGCCTGGGCCTCAGAGCCGACCATTTGAGAAAGCTTCTGCCACTTGCGACTGCATAGGCGATGTTCATTGCAACCCATGTTTTGCCGATGCCTCGCTCAGCGTAGACCATAGCTAGACCTTGGACCGGCAACCAAGGAGCAAGGATTAGGTCACGTGGAGGAAACTCCTTTTGTAACAGGTCCTCGCCAGAGAGCGTGATGAGCTGCCTAGTATAAGCAGGTTGGTACTGGAAGTCTTCTGAAGGTAGAGTAGGACGTTCATTCATTTTCGGCCCTCCCAACTTCGATTTCCTGAAGGAGGCGCTCGACTTCACTCAGTATCTGACGTCCGCTGTCTACAAATGCCTGAATTTCAGCAGGTTCACAGAGCCAAGTTCCTGCGATTAGGTCCGCAGCAACGGAAGAGAACTTTGTTGCATGTTCGCGTATCGCATCAAGCTTAAGGAACTCGACGGTCTCGAAGGTAAGTGCTTTCATGCGAGCCTCCCCCCGATAGACGCCAGATTGATCAGCACTCGGAAGGCCCGCGCACATAGTCGACGCCAGACACCGATCAGACCCTGCGCGTTGCCTTCCAGCGAAGGAGCACTTGTGCTAAATTCTGCGTCACTAAGCGAGCAGTTATCTACCCGGTCATTAGCGTTGGCGCGCTGGGCCGGGCTTCGCTTTTCTGGGGTCATTTTGAGCCCCCATTCAGCAACGCTTCAGCCGCATCGGCGGGAATTAAACGCCTGCCACCGATGGTTATGGAAGGTAACCTACCCTCCTTGATGAGCTTGTAAGTTCCAGTCCGACCAATCCCATAAAGACGACAGAAATCGTTAATCCGGTAAGCTCGTACGTTCGACGCAGTCGCAATCTGTTTTCTCGCGTGCATGTGCGGTTGCTCCTAGTTCCAGCCGCACGTAGGTGATCTTAGATGAATGATATCGTCCCTGCCGAGTAGGGACCAAAAATGGTACGGACACTGATTTTCTATAGAGGCGTATTGAGAATTGCATCGAACTTAGCAGGACTGCTGTCTGGATCTGGATATTTCAAGTTGGCTAGGTCGAGCATTAAGCAGACAAACTTGCGTCGGTTGGATATAGAATTGTCGAATGCTAGCTTGGAGAAAATTTTATCAGCAAGGCTAGCCGCGTGATTGCGTATTTCAACGTCATTGCCTGCGTTCAATCTAATAGCGGCGATACTGCCGACCCTACCTTTGGCTTTCTTGTACAAGGCAGCGGCATCTTCACTAAGTAAATCGAATGTGTCTTGATCGATCCCTTGCGTCTTCTCTATGAAGGGCTTCAAACTCCGGATTAGGTCATTAAGCCGGTTGGATACAGTTCTTGGAGTGGTCTTATTTTTTTGCCCCCTAATTGCTGCTGATGCAGTCAACGTCGACTGAAGCCATTCCCTTAGGTGATCCTCGGCACTCGGCCATTTATCTACATTCAGATAGGCCAGAGGCTCTCGGAAATAGCCTTTTGGAAACTCCCTGATTGACTGATTTAAAACAATTGGATCAGGGTAATTAGGGCGCGGCATTTGCGGCCTCCCGCGGAAATGCGATGACGTTTGCGGGCAGGCGTTTTTCGACGAAGTCTCCCCATGCTTCCATTAGGCCTCTGCGCTTATCCAAAGCGTCCCCTCGCCTATAGGCTTGCTCGGCCTTGTCGCCAATGACGTGCGCTAGGGCTTGCTCTGCGACCTCACGCTGGAAGGTGGTCTCGTTGCCTGCCCAATCGCGGAAGCTGCTACGGAAGCCGTGGACCGTTGCGTCTTCGATCTTCATCCGCCGCAAGACCATTTCGAGGGCCATCACCGACAGCGGCCTTTCGGATTTTTGGCCGGGAAAGACAAAATAACTGGTTTGGGCCTTCTGGGCCTTCTCCAGAATTTCGATAGCTCTGGGCACAAGGGGAACCCGGTGCTCCCGGTTGGCCTTCATCCTGTTGGCTGGAACCGTCCAAACTTTCGCTTCGAGGTCGATTTCGCTCCACCTGGCCCCTAGGACCTCCCCGGATCGGGCAGCCGTGAGGATCAAAAATTCTAGGGCAAGAGCAGCCATAGCGTCCCGGCTTTGAAGCTGCTCCACGAATGCAGGTACTGCCTCGTAGGCCATAGCGGCATGATGGCCCCTCCCAAGCTTCTGAACCTTGGGGAGCAAGTGGTCTAGGTGACCACGCCAGCGAGCCGGGTTCTCCGTTGTGCGGAAGCCCTTGGCGCGGGCAGCATCCAATACCTTCTCAATCCGTCCGCGAACCCGAGAGGCGGTTTCCGGCTTCTCAGTCCAGATCGGCTTAAGAACCCCAAGAACATCATCTGTGCCGACAGTATCCACTCTCAGGTCATGCAGGGGTGCTGCATAGGTCTTGATTGTCGACTTCCATTGCGCCCGGTGCTTCTCGTTCCGAAAGCCCTTTTCCAAGGACTCCACAACCTCATCGGCCAGCTGCTTAAATGTGGGAATGGCTTTCTCCTTGGCGGCCGCCGCCCTCGGATCGATACCAGAACGCACCTGCTTTCGGATCTCTGCGGCCTTCTCCCTTGCTTCCAGAAGCGAGACAGAAGGGAATGAACCAAGGCCTAGCTCACGGGCTTTTCCGTCGCGCATGACCCGCAGGACCCATTTGCGCGCACCAGTGGCAGCCACGACTAGCTGGAGCCCGTCGCCGTCCCCGTATTTGCCCGGCTTTGCCGTTTCCACTTTACGAGCGTTGAGGTTTCTCATGGTCAATCCGTCCACAAATTAGTCCACAAAATTAGCACGGATTGTGGCGCACACAATAGAATCGAAGCGAACGAATAGAGATAAATAAGCCCGTATTTATTGGGTTATCCTGATCTCATGCGAACATATAAGAACGGAGATATTTCGGACTCCGTCTCCGCCATTTTCAGATCATAAGATCTACTTTCGGGATGGCTTTCGAGAGACGGGTGCGTCTGGAAAGCCTGACCAATACGATATGCCTCACATCGATTGCTGCGTTCATCAGCGATCCGGCATTTTAGCGAGGCACACATGAACGGCGCGGAGAACATGGCAAACCGATGCCATCGCTCCCGGAGGATGGTCTGCAAATCCGCATATGTCCTTCAAACTCCGATGCTAAAAACAACGGAACCGCCCTGCAGATAAATGAGCCGGGAATTGCTGTTGGGTTTTTCGCAGAAAGACATCCTGTCATTGTCTTGGCAGTCCAGACAGAGAAGGACTGCCTTCAAACTCCAAATTTGCGCTTGGACGAAATCTCTCCTGACTTGGATGTCGCCTGCTTCAGGCTCTTTTTTCCTGGCAGGACTTCGCGAGTGACGCTTTCACTGCCCAGAATCCAATCATTCGCATTACGGCATCCAGCTTGGTCCGCAGCACCGGCCCGGACACAGCTCTTGATTATCCAATAAATCGGATGTATCCGCTAAATCCGATTAGAGTAGTAGGATTATGCAGGAAGTGGGGCGATAAGAGATGTCGTATGCGGCTGATGTAACTGAGAAACCACGTCTTTCCGAAGACTGGATTGCGCTTTGGCTAGGCCTCGCGGTGGTCGTCCTCAGCCTCGTTGGGCTTGCCGGGGTGGATCTTTTGGGTTGGGCCGTTTCCACGAGTGTCTGGACTGACCTGACATCGGCATTGGGCCCAACAACCAAGGTTTTTGCAAATATCGGCGGTGTAGGCGCGCTTGTCGTGACCTATGCGGTCCTGACTGTCGTGCTGTCAGGGACCGCTGCACTGCTCGGCCTTCCGGTCGGGCGATTTGCAGCCGCTTTCACCGTTGTCTTCGTGCTAGCCTATGGCAGCTGGATCATCGGCAGCTATGCCAATTTCGCAGCTGTGACACCGGCTGACTTGCAGAAATTCGGCCTCACGTGGTCACTCAAGCTCACCAACGAAGGCGGATATATTTTCGCACTCATTGCAGGGCTCGTCATTGCGAATTTCTTTCCAGGCTTCGCTGCGTGGCTCAAGGATGCGGTCCGTCCGGAACTCTATGTGAAGATCGCCATCGTCATTCTGGGCGCCTTTCTGGCGGCAGGTGCGCTGGCGCGGCTGAGCCTGGCCTCCTCCTTGTTGGTGCGCGGCGTAGCAGCGATCGTCGAAGCCTATCTGATCTACTGGGCGGTGATCTATTACGTCTCGCGCAAGTGGTTTGGCTTCAGCCGCGAGTGGGCCGTGCCCCTTGCCTCCGGCATCTCGATCTGCGGCGTTGCTGCGGCGATTGCAACCGGTGGAGCCATTCGCGCTCGTCCGGCCGTAGCCGTTCTCGTGTCATCGCTCGTCGTCGTCTTTGCCGTGGTAGAAGTGCTGCTGCTTCCCTTCCTTGCGCAGACCTTCCTATGGCAGGAGCCCCTCGTGGCGGCCGCCTGGATGGGTCTGGCGATCAAGACCGACGGTGCTGCCGTCGCCGGCGGTGGCATTACGGAGGCACTTGTGCTCGCCAAGGCTTCGGCCGAGGGCATCAAATATCAGCCGGGCTGGATGCTTGGCACCACGGCAGCCGTGAAGGTGTTCATCGATATTTTCATCGGTGTCTGGGCCTTCATTCTTGGTTACATCTGGACAAACCACATCAATCCGACAGCCGAAGGCAGCAAGGCGAAGGTTGCAGAGATCTGGCAAAGGTTCCCGAAGTTCGTGCTGGGCTATATTGCAAGCTTCGCAATCGTGCTGCTGCTCGGCCTTGGGCAGACACCCGAACAGCTGGCAAAGCTGACAGGTGCGGTCGGTGAAGCCAATACGTTCAGGGTAATCTTCTTCATCCTGACGTTCTTCTCGATCGGCGTCCTTTCGGATTTCCGCAAGCTCTGGCGGCAAGGCCTTGGGAAGCTGGCGGCAGTCTATGTCGTGAGCCTGTTCGGATTCGTGATCTGGGTTGGGCTTATCATTTCCTGGCTCGTTTTCTCTGGCGTCAAGCCACCGCTCGCCGGCTGATAAAGGATTATTGCCATGTCTGATGCAGATCTGCGTAATGAACTCAAAAATGAACCTGAGGAGCTTCTGCCTATCGAGCGAAAGCTCATCGCTTGGAGCCTGATATCTGGCATTATCCTGCTCGGTCTAATCGTGATCTTCACACGATCAATTGCGTGAAGTCATACAAAGCCGGCCGGGATGTTGATCCCCGGCCGGCATATTTATGCCTTATGAACGCTGTCGCATTTTAAGCAGGTGCATTCGGGCCGCGCGCCTTTTCCTTGGGCTGGCAGTGGCGGCGGGGATATGAGATTTTGAATGACTGAACGCGCACGGACGAGCAATGCCATGACATCTCGCAAGAAGCTGCATCTGGGTGCATTCATGCGCCCGGCCACCATCCATACGGGTGCGTGGCGCTATCCCGGTGCGTGGCCCGATGTCAATTTCAACTTCGACCGGCTGCGCCATCTCGCCCAGAAACTCGAAGCAGGGTTCTTCGATGCCTTCTTCATGGCAGACCATCTGGCCTTCTTGAACATGCCGTTCAAGGCGCTGCAACGCAGCCACACTGTCACATCTTTCGAGCCCTTTACCTTGCTCTCGGCTCTGGCAGTGGCAACGAGCCACATCGGCCTGGCAGCAACGGCTTCCACGACATTTGACCAGCCCTATCACATCGCCCGCCGTTTCGCGTCGCTGGATCATATCAGTGGCGGGCGCGCCGCCTGGAATATTGTCACGACCTCGAACCCGGATGCTGCACTGAATTTCGGGCACAAAGACCAGATGGAGCACGGGGAGCGCTATCGGCGCGCGCGTGAATTCTTCGACGTCGTCACCGGTCTCTGGGACAGCTTCGCCGATGACGCCATCATTCGCGACGTGGAAAGCGGCATCTTTTTCGATCCGAACAAGGTGCATGTTCTTGACCACCACGGCGAATATCTGGATGTGCGAGGCCCACTCAATATCGCGCGACCGATCCAGGGGTGGCCTGTGATCGTGCAGGCCGGTGCATCTGAACCAGGACGGCAACTCGCTGCGGAGACCGCCGAACTGGTCTTCACCTCACAGCCTGATCTGGCAACCGCACAAAAATTCTACGCAGACGTAAAGGGACGCATGCGGATCGCAAACCGCAATCGGGATCATCTGAAGATCCTTCCCGCCTGCCTTGTCGTAGTGGGTGAAACGGTTGATGAGGCTAAGCGCAAGCGCGCGCTGCTAGACACTTTCGTGCATGAGGATAGCGGCCTTGGATCCCTTTCCATCGCCTTGGGCTGTGACGCGTCCAAATTTGACCTCGATGGTCCCCTGCCCGAGATTCCGGAATCAAACGCTGGCAAAACCTCACGCGAACGCGCCATTCGGCTTGCAGAACGTGAGAACCTGACTGTGCGGCAATTGGCCCAGCGTATCGGCGGGCACACAGGCCTGTCGATGGTGGGAACCGCAACGACCATCGCGGACTCCATGGAAGAGTGGCTGACGCAGGAGGGATGAACCGCCCCGGGTTTGTCGGAGGCTCCAACTCTCAAGTAGGATAGAGCCATGACGAGCCAGACCACCAACAAGTTCTCTCCTGAAGTCCGCGACCGCGCCGTGCGGATGGTGCTTGACCATGAGGCCGAGCATCCGTCCCGCTGGGCGGCGATCTCCTCGATTGCCGGTAAGATCGGCTGCTCGGCGCACACGCTGCTCGATTGGGTCAAGAAGGCCGACCGGGACAACGGCCGTGCGCCGGGCGTACCGTTCGATGTCGCTGCCAAGCTGAAGGCGCTCGAACGAGAGAACCGCGAGCTGCGTCAGGCC
>CAISZN010000035.1 GCA_903889985.1 uncultured Hyphomicrobiales bacterium
AACAAGACCTGTCTCCTTGTCGACTTCCAGATCGACAATGTGAACCGCAAAGCCTGGTCCTGCGCCCGTGACATTCATCTCCGAATGCCCGGAGATGGAGCCCATGGTGTAGGTCGTCTTGCTGGCGATGTCCTTCATGGATAGCGGCGGGAATTCACCCACGTTGGAACTCGCCGGACGGCAGTGGCCGTCCTCGAAGACGACCCCCTCCTCCGGCACGTTCCAGATCTTGGCAGCTCTGCGGCAGAGTTCCGCCACGATCTTGCGCGCGGAATCGACCACGACCATGCCGCTCGAGAAGGTCGTGCGACTGCCCGCCGTCACGCGGTTGTAGCCAAGCGAATGGGTGTCGGCGAGAACCGCCCGCACCCGGTCGACCGGAATGCCGAACTCTTCCGCAGCCATCATGGCCATGGACATGCGCGAACCCGCGACATCCGCGGTGCCGAGCGTGATCGTGACCGTGCCATCTGGCGCAAGGTTCATCGAGCCGGTCGTCTCACCGCCACGGTTGAACCAGAAGCCGCAGGCAATGCCACGCCCCTGCCCGGCGGGCACGGGTGTGTTGTAATGCTCGCAGGCCTTGGCCGCGTTCAGGGTTTCAATGAAGCCGATCTTGCCGAAGGTCTCGCCATAGATGGTCTTGTGACCATCCGCGATGGCGTTCCTCATGCGGAAATCGATCTGGTCCATGCCGCATTTCTTGGCAAGTTCGCTGACGCAACCCTCGACCCCGAACACAACCTGCGGCACGCAGGGCGCACGGAACGAGCTCACCTTCGGACGGTTCGACACGACCTCATAGGACACCGTGCGAACATTCTTCAGATCATAGCGCGTCAACATGGCCTGGGGCGCATTGGTGAAAGCCGATCCCGTATAGGGCCCCGTCTGGAAGACCAGCGTGGAGTCCACAGCGGTGATAGTGCCGTCCTTCTTGCAACCCATCCGGATGCGGGACTGGGTTCCCGACACCGGGCCCGTGCCCTTGAGCACCTCGACGCGCGTCAGCGTCATCTTCACGGGCGCCTTGGCCTTGCGCGCGAGCACGATGGCAACCGGCTCCGTGTAGAAGGTCGTCTTGCCGCCGAAGCCGCCACCAAGTTCCGACTGCTGGATGCGAATCTTCGAGCTCTCGATCTTGAGGATCTCTGTCAGGCGGTCGCGATAGACCCACGGCGCCTGCGTGCAGCACCACAAATCAACCTGCCCATCGTCCGAATAGCTGGCAACGCAGCTCTGCGGCTCGATGTAGCCCTGATGCATGGGCTTGGTGTCATAGGTGTGCTCGACGATGAAGTCGGCTTCAGCAAAGCCCGCATCCACATTGCCGAGCCCAAGCTCATGACGCTCGACCACATTGGTGGGACGTTCCGCATCCGGCCCCTTCACACCCTTGGTGCGCATGTAGTCATGCAGCACCGGTGCGCCCGGCTGCATGGCCTCGACCGGATCGATGACGTGCGGCAGCACCTCATATTCGACCTCGATGAGCTTCAGCGCCTTCTTGGCAGCGGACTCGCTGGTAGCAGCAACGGCGGCAACGGGATGGCCTTCCCAGTAGACCTTCTCGCGCGCCATCGCCATGCGGGTCATGTCGCCTGCGCCCGTGCCCGCCTTGATCTCGGGGAAATCATCGCGGGTGATCACGGCCTTCACGCCGGGGACGAGTTCGGCCTTCGACGTGTCGATGCGCTTGAGGATCGCATGGGGATGCGGGCTGCGCAGGAACTTGCCCACGAGCATTCCAGGCAGGAAAGAGTCGGCAGCGAACTTCGCGCGGCCGGTAACCTTGTCATAGCCGTCATGCTTGACCGGCGAGGTGCCGAGGATCTTGTAAATACGATCGGCGTTGAAGCCGGGCTTTTCAAGAATCGATGTCATGGCTCAGGCTCCCCTCATTTCGTGGGCGGCGGCGAGCACCGACCTGATCACCTTGTCATAGCCCGTGCAGCGGCACAGGTTTCC
>CAISZN010000036.1 GCA_903889985.1 uncultured Hyphomicrobiales bacterium
ACAATATGTCTCCCGAAGAATACCGGGAGAAGTGGGGCCTGCCGGCCGACTATCCCATGGTGGCGCCCAACTATGCGAAGGCCCGCTCGCAGCTCGCCAAGCAGATGGGCCTCGGCCAGCAGCGCCGTCGCAAGCGCTGATCGACACGCCCTTCCCCGTCTAGGGGGAAGGGCGCAATCTGCTCGCCTTTTGGTCTGCGGATCGGATCAAAGGGTTTGGTTATTTGATTTTGTTCATTAAATGTTCTTGTTTTAGGATCTCATTCTGATACACAGGTATCCATTCTTTTATGGAGTTCCTGTCATGTCGATTGCGTCCAAGACGGCCCCCCGCCTGAACGAAGCTGAAAGTCCGCTCGCCTGGCTTGCCTCACGGCGGGGTCGGGATGGCCAGCCACTGATCGCTGAAGCCGAGTTTCTGGCGGGCGAACGCCTGAGGGCGGATCTCACCTTTGCGCAGATGCTGCCTTCGGTGACTCTCAACTGGTCGCGGCTGGGCGGCGGCGAGGGGTCGGCCATGGCGCCCGATCCCACCGAGGCCATGATTGGCGCCCGCCAAAGGGTAACCCATGCCCTCCATGCCGTCGGGCCCGATTTTGCCGGCCTGCTGATGGATGTCTGCGGATTTCTCAAGGGGTTGGAGGTGGTTGAGCGGGAGCGCCTGTGGCCACCCCGCACGGCCAAGGTCGTGCTCGCGCTGGCCCTGCGCCAGCTCGCCCGCCACTACCGGATCGAGCCGAAGCGGCGGTCAGCCTCCCGCCAATGGGGCGCACCCGACTACCGCCCGAACCTCGATCTGCAGCCTCCGGCCTGAGTTTCAGGCCGCCTGCAGGGCGGTGCGGGCATCACTGCGGATGCGTTCGACCATGGAGCGCACGCCATTGGAGCGCTGCGGCGTCAGATGGGAATCGAGGCCAAGCTTGCGAAACAGGTCCATCGCATCCGTGTCGATGATCTCGCGCGCAGGCTTGTCCGAATAGAGCGCCAGCACGAGGCGCACGAGCCCGCGCACGATATGGGCATCGCTGTCGCCCCGGAAGGTGAGGACAGGCTCATTGGCGGCGTCCCGGTGCACACTGGTTTCAAGCCACACCTGGCTCGCACAGCCGCGCACCTTGTTGTCCTCGTTATGGGCGTCCTCGGACAGGGGCTCCAGCTCGCGACCGAGTTCGATCACGTAGCGATATTTGTCCTCCCAATCGTCGAGAAGGGAGAAGTCGTCGATGATGTCGTCGAGTTTTGCCATGACCTCAGCGGGGTGACCGGACCGGGTTTCGTCCCCACCTATATGGGCAAGGGCCCGGCACTTGCCATCGGAAACTTTGCCTCAGTGGCTGCCGCGCCAGGTCGGTGCCCGGTCTTCCGCCCGCAGGTTGTCCGCGGAGGATTTTACGGGCTGGGCTTTGGATGCTGGCCTGGAAGGCTGAGCGGGCGCAGGTGATAAGGTTGGCGTGACGCTCGCCGCATAGACCTGCTGGGCCGTGGTCGCGATTTTCGAACAGGCCTGCGGATTGGCAAGGCACTGCTGGGTCGCCTGACCGACGAGGTCGGCCGCCGAAGGCAGCACAGGTTCGTCGATCTTCCAATCCATGTTGAGGAAGACAAGCCCGAGCCAGAATGCACAGCGCACCAGGAAGAACATCAGGGAAGACCCCAATTGCGATCCTGCTACCCTAGAGGAGACACATCAAATGCTGGTCAATTCTGTTCAGCGAATTGCTGCGACCGGATTTACCAAGCGTTGACTCTGATCGGACCCCTTTTGGCAACAGCTTCTAAACCATAGCTGATTTTACACGCCAACTTTGGGCTGCGGCGCCCGCCCGGCGCCATCGCTTAGGGTTCACTTAAGTCCCTCCTGCCAGATTGCCCCTCACGTGCCGCCCCGTCTCGGTGGCGCACAGGAGTTGAGTGGCGTGGCGTTCTGGACGGGTCTTCGCGATACGATCGCGGGCTGGGTGCATGTTTCCGTGCGCCCCCAGCCGATGGAGTGCGACAGCCATGTCCGCTTCATCGAAATGCGGCTTGCCGTCACGCTCCTGATTCTCGTCCTCATCCCGCCCTATCTCGCCCTGCGTGGCGCGCCGGCCGCCTGGGACGTCCTGGCCTTCCTGTGCGCGCTGGTGCCGGCTGTTGCCATTCCTGTGCTGTCGGGGACGGGCCGGCTTGATATCGCCCATGCCATCTCGATCTCGGGCCTTGCAGCTGCGAGCCTCGCCCTTTCCCTCGGGCTTGGTGGCATGTCCTCGGCCGCCATGGCCTGGCTCGTCCTCGTCCCATTCGAGGCCGCCCTCGCCGGTTCCGTGCTGCTGCTCGTGGCCGCGCTCGCGCTCACGAGTGCCGTGCTGGCCATCGTGGCCCTCAACTCCATGGCGGGCGGCCTCACGGCATTGCCCTCGCCTCTGGCGCAGTCGATCTTCCTGGCCGGGGCTCTCGCCTATGGGGCCGCTCTTGCCTATGGCGCCATTCGCGCTGCCCGCGCCCGTGACATCCATTCGCAGGCCGGACGCCTGCAGTCCGACACCCTGATCGAAACGCTTGGCGAACTCGTCCTGCAGCAGGATCGCAGCGGTGCTGTCCTCAACGCCAACCGCGCCTCCGAGCCTCTGTTTGGCCTTCGCGCGTCGGACCTCATCGGCCGTGGCCTCTTCGAACGCATTCTCGTGCAGGATCGTCCGGCCTTCCTCAAGGCTGTGGCTGACGCCTGTGACCGGCCGCAAACGGCCGTTGCGGTGATCCGCCTGCGCACGGGGCTCACCCGCGAGACAGCCAGCTACGAGGAGCCGGTTTTCGCATGGGTCGAAATCCGCGCCCGTCGCATGGAAACGGCAGAGGGCGAGTTGCGCGTCCTGTCGGTGCTGCGCGACATCACCCGCGAACACACGGCGGAAGCCGCGCGCGAGGAAGCGCGCGAGGATGCCCAGCGCACGCAGGCCTGGAAGGATCGCTTCCTCGCCAATGTCAGCCATGAGCTGCGCACACCACTCAATGCGATCATCGGCTTTTCGGAAATGCTCGGCAACGAGCAGCTAATGCCCAAGGACGAAGCCAAGCGTCGTGAATATGCCGGCATCATCAATTCATCGGGCCAGCACCTCCTGTCGGTCGTCAACTCGATCCTCGACATGTCGAAGATCGAGGCTGGCCGCTTCG
Organism: uncultured Hyphomicrobiales bacterium; assembly: GCA_903889985.1. Taxonomy (GTDB): domain Bacteria; phylum Pseudomonadota; class Alphaproteobacteria; order Rhizobiales; family Beijerinckiaceae; genus Terripilifer. Next base: position 3,153 of record CAISZN010000036.1, read on the forward strand.
ACATCCTCGCGGAGGCCTTCGAGGTCGGGCCTCTGATCGATTCGTGCTGCGACATTCTCAGCCTCAAGGCGGAGCAGGCGGGCGTGCAGCTCCTGCGTGATTATCCCGCGCGCATCGAGGAGCTGGTCGCAGACAAGCGCGCCTGCCGGCAGATTCTCCTGAACCTGCTCTCCAACGCGCTGAAGTTCACCCCGCGCGACGGGCGCATCACCATTGGTGTTCGCCCTGAGGGCAACATGCTCGCCTTCTTCGTGGCTGACACGGGCATTGGTATTCCCGAAGCGGACCTGCCGCGGCTGGGCGATGCCTTCTTCCAGGCGAGTTCGAAATATGATCGCACCCATGAGGGCACCGGCCTTGGCCTGTCCGTGGTGCGAGGCCTTGTCGGCCTGCATGGCGGCTCGATGAGCATCGCCAGCCGCGAAGGCGAAGGCACCTGCGTGAGCGTGCGCCTGCCGCTTGATTGCCGCAGCTCCGCCCACAAGCGCACGGCAGTTCCGATCGAGATCGTGCCGCAGCGTGCTGCCACGCCGCGCACCGAGGATTTTTCTGTCGCAAGAACGGTGAAGAAAATTGCCTGAGTTGGTGGCTCGCTCCCAGTCCGATATTCCGGTCACCGCGCCGCGCCGCCGGCCCGCGAAGCCGAAGGCAAAGCGCGCCGCCAAGCGCCGCAGCTTCGTGCCGGCCTTCATGCTGTCCCATCCGGGGCGCACTGCTGCCTGCGCCGTGGTCGCTGCCGTGCTGACGGGCATCGTGCTCAATGCAGCCTTTTTCCAGAACGGCCGTCATCCCGCACCGCTGTTTTCCTCCGCCCCGACGCTCACGCCGCCCCGGCCTGTTGCCACTGGCGTGACGACCGTGCCCGTTCCCGCGCCGCGTCCCAGCGACTTTGCCAGCGCCTCGACTTTGACGCCGCAGGCGGATGTCCCTCCTGCTGTCGTAGCTGCGCCAACGCCGTCTGCCACTCCCGTTCGAGCAGCACCGCCCGTGCCGCATGCGCGCATCCAGCAGGCGAGGGTGGAGCCCGCTGAGCCCAGACGGGATCTCATTGGCGCCCTGCTCAAGAACGAAGTGGTGCCTGAGCCCTCCGATCGTGTGGCTGCCGCGCAGAAGGCGCTGCTGCGTGCCGGTTACGTGCTGCGCTCGGACGGCCTGATGGGTCTTGGCACCAAGAAGACCATCGAGCAGTTCCAGCGCGACCGCGGACTGACGGTGACAGGCGAGCTCAACGACCGTACCCTGCGCGAGCTCCGGTCGCTCACAAGCGTCGCCATTCCCTGAAGGTTCCATGCGGCTTCGCGCCGACATCTTCGTCTCCGCCTTGCTGCGTCGCTGCGGCGTCGACAACGTGCCCGCCATCCTGCGCCGTCGTGGCGCGGCAGAGGCCGGTGCCATCTTCATCAAGGTGGACCGCCTCGACGGTACGGCGACGCTCTACGGACCAGCGCCCCAGAGCGAGGAAATGCCCGATGGCGTCGACCGACTGTTCGCGCGCCTGCACAAGGCAAATGCCATCGACACGCCAGATGCGGAAGACCGCCTGCGCAAGGAAATCGCCTTCGACAGCGACCTCTGGATCGTCGAGATCGATGACCGCGCAGGGCGACCCTTCGTGGATCTGGCGGAGGAGGCGG
>CAISZN010000037.1 GCA_903889985.1 uncultured Hyphomicrobiales bacterium
TCGGGCTGCAGGATGTCGACCGCGCCGATTTGTAGCATGTGGCGCACATCCATGATGTTGCCGATGTTCTCACCCGCCGCGATGGGGATGCCGCGCCCGCGTAGGCTCTTGAGCGCATTGTAGTCATCGGGAGGGAAGATGGGTTCCTCCAGCCAGGCCAGCCCAAAACCTTCCAGCTCATCCACCATGTGGCTCGCCTCGTCCGGCGTCCAGGTGCAGTTGGTGTCGAGCATGATCTGCACATGGGGCCCCAGCGTGTAGCGCGCGGCCGCAACAGCCTCGATGGTGCGCTCGTGCAGCTTCACATGGGCATAGCCGCGTTCCAGCGCGCGCGTGCAGCCCATGGCGACCTGCTCGGGTGTGTTAAGGCGCAGCAGGCTCGCATAGGCGGGTATGCTCGTGCGCTTCGCGCCGCCCAGCAGCTCATGCAGCGGCTTGCCCAGTGCCTTGCCCTTCAGGTCCCAGAGCGCGATCTCCAGACCCGAGAGCGCATAGGCCACTGGGCCATTGCGCGACATGTTCTGGGTGCGCTTCCACAGGTCTGTCATCAGCGCGCCGATGTCGTCTGCCTCCATGCCAATGGCGAGCGGGGCAACCACGCGCTCGATCGCCAGCTGGCTCATGGTGCAGGTGCCAAAGCCGAAGGCTTCGCCCCAACCCACCAGCCCCGTGTCGGTCTCGACGCGCACATAGACCGCGTCCTGCGTGGTGCGGCCCGAGCCTGTCGCCAGTGGCCGCTTGGGCGCGCCATGGTCATAGGGAACCGCGATGAGCCAGGACTGGATCTTGGTGATTTTCATGCGACTTACTTTTCCGTTCCAAGATAGTTGCGGGCCTTTTGCACCAGCACCTCAGGCTTGCTGAACAGGTCCTTGAAGATGGCCTGCACCTTCTCGCCGCCGATAGGGTCTATTTCAACGCTCATCTTCTGCGCCTCCTCCAGCAGGAGGGGATCCTTCAAGGCCTCGTCGAAGGCCTTTCGCAGATAAGCGACGCGATCGGCGGGCACGCCCGGTGCGACGAAGAAGGGCCGGCCGATCTGGTACTTGGCGAAGATGAGGTCGAGCACCGCACGCTCGTCCGGTGCAACCAGCTCCTCGAAGCGGGGAACATCGGGCAGGTCGCGGTGCTTGTGGGCACCCATCTGCAGCAGCACGGGAAAGATCTTGTCCGTCAGCAGGGTGGGGCGGATCGTCAGCGCGCTCGCATAGGACATTGGCGCGACGTCAATCTCGCCGCGTTCCAGCGCCAGCAGTTCGGCGGCGGCACCCTGATAGCCTGTGACGATCTTGATCCTGGTGCCAAGCAAGCGGTTCATCAGCGTGCCGATGAGGAAGCCATCCGAATTCGGCCCGGCAACGCCAATGGCATAGGTCTCCTTCTTCAGGTCATCGACGCTCTTGGCGGCACTCTTGTGCCAGCCGAACATTGTGAAGACGTCCTGCGACATGGTGCCAAGCCAGTTGATGCTCGCCGCATCGAACTTTGCCGCCTGTCCGTCCGGTGACAGCAGGTGGAACAGTCGTTCAAGGGCAGCACCCGCCTGCGGCGCGCCGATGACGGTGCCGTCCCTGGGGCCCGTATTGGAGACTCCGTTGATCATGGTGAGGCTGCCGGCACCGGGCTGGTTCTGCACGATGAAGCGGACATTGGGCCCAAGATGCCGGGCGATGTGGCGTGACAGGAGCCTCGCATAGATGTCGAAGCCCGCTCCTGCGTCGGATCCCACGATCAGCGTGAGCTGGCGATCCTTGTAAAACTCCTCCGGCGTCTGGGCCCGGCCGGGCGTGGCGACGCCGATGATGGCAAGCGCCAGAATGGTGGCCGCAATGGACCTGAACATGCTTCCCTCCCCTTTATTTTGCAGGAGTTTCCGCTGTTGACCTGCGTGTTGCAAGGGGCACGGCCTCGCCTGAGGCGAGATGTCCTGATCATCATGTCGGGACATGCGGAGATGCTCACGATCGCATGACAATGGGGCCGGGTCATGCAGGGCCTGATCTAGGGTCAATTCGATCAGCTCCTGCACTGACAGGTGCTGGATCGGATCCGTCCATCCAGCTTCGACCAGCCTCCGTGCCTTCTGGATGGACTGGAGGGGGGGGGGACTCCACCTCCAGCCATGAAGAGCTGTTCCTCCAACCATGCCAGCCGGTGAGGCTGCGTGGCTGACCCAGTTTGCCGGGTTTGCCGGGAGTTTAGTATTAAATTCTTCTTAAGCTCGGCCCTGCATGATGAGTCGCTTACACGCGCCCGGCAGGGGAACGAGAGGCTGCGAGATCGTTTTTGACCCCGCGGTTTCCGCGTGTGGATCCAGGGGTCGTTGGATGCGGATCAGGACGCTGGCACTTGGCTACATGACCGGCCTTGGTTTGCTGGCATTCGCGGCCGCCCTCACCGTCTGGAACGAAAGCTGGACCCGCCTCAATGAGGTCAGGGAAACCGAGACCATGCTGCATATGCTGCAGCCGGCAGTCCGCTTCGTGGAACGATTTGCCCTGGAACGCGGCGTATATAATCAGGTCCTGGTTTCGCGCGAGACGGGGCTGGAAGCAAAACGCAAGATCGTTCAGGCGGAGGTGGCCCGAACGGAAGCCCTGTTCGACGAGACCCTCTCGCGCCTTTCGGGATCCAGCTCGCCGGTTGCCCTGCGCCTTTCCAATGCGGTGATGGACGCCCGCGCCATCATTCATTCTGCCCGTGCCGAAGCTGATCCGGTCTGGCAGGACGGAACCCGCACCTCGCCCGAGGCGGCAGCCCTGCTCGTTGTCCGATTTTCCAAAGCCGGGAGCGTGATTGACGACGGCGTGGCGCAGGCTGTCAGACGTGTGTCGGCCCATGACGCCGGCATTGGATTGATGCTGGAAATCTCGCGTCTTTCGAACGACATCCGCGAACTCGCCGGTCAGCGTGGGACGCTGTTGTCACGCTATTTGGCAAGCCTTCAGCCTTTCACCGTGTCCGACAATGTCCGCGTTTCGGAATTGTCCGGCGGCCTGAGCGTCACGTGGTTGCGCCTTCAGCGTATTTCGAGCCTGGTGGGCTCTCCAAATATCGAGCAGGCTGTCGATAGCGTGCGCCGGGAGTTCTTCGGCAAGGCCGAACCTGTCTATCTGAAGATGGCCGATTCCGCGCGCGATGGAACCTATCCGCCTTTCGACTTCCTGGCCTATCGCCAGTGGACCGTCGCGGCGCTCGGCTACACGCTGGCAGCCCGGGATGTTCCCATCGAGCAGGCGCTCGGCCTGGTTGTGGCCCAGCGGGGTGAGGCGATCCAGTCCTTCATCCTTTCGCTTCTGGGCCTTGGCGCGGTCCTTGGCTTCGTCATCATCTCTGGCTGGGCGATCGAGTCGCGCGTTGTTCGTCCAGTCAGCCGAATGACCCAGTCCCTGGACCATCTTTCCGAGGGTTCGCCCAATAGCGCTGGAGCCGCCGAGGATGCGCGGGCCTTCTCGACTCTTTACGGCCAGCGCGGCGACGAAATCGGGTCGCTGGCCCGCGCGCTCAGCCGTCTGCATACCCATACGGTCGATCTGGAGCGCCTCTACATGCGCTTCAATGCTGTGCTGGCCAATCTGCCGCAAGGCGTCTGCTTTTATGATGCCGAGGGGACACTTGTTGTTTCCAATCGGCGGTATGCCGAGCTCTATGCGGTCGATCCGAGGGCGCTGCGTGCGGGCCTGACCCTCCCGCAGGTCCTCGAGCAGCGCGCAATTGCGGGAACGGCGGTGGCGCTGGATGGCGACACCTATGTACGCTCCGCCCTGCCCAAGGTCGGGCCAGAAAAGATCGTGACCTGCGTTGTCGAATTGCCGAACGGGCATATCCTGTCGGTGCAGGGCACGGCTGTGCCCGGTGGCGGGTGGCTGACCACCCATCTCGACATCACCGAGCAGACGCTTGCCGAAGCGCAGATCGCTCACATGGCAAGCCACGATTCCCTCACCGGGCTGCCTAATCGCAATCTTTTCCAGCGGGAACTGGATCGCGGGCTGCGACGCACCCTGCGCAGTGGCAAGCTCGCCGTCCTGTGCCTCGATCTCGATCGCTTCAAATGGGTCAACGACACACTGGGCCACAGTGCCGGTGACGATCTGCTCAAGCAGGTCGCCCAAAGGCTGAAGTCCTGCGTGCGCGAAACGGACCTTGTGGCGCGCCTGGGCGGCGACGAATTTGCCATCATCCTGGAAGACCCGGTGGATGAAAACGGGGTCACGGTTCTCTGCCAGCGCATGATCGAACTCGTGAGCCAGACATACGAACTTGAGGGCCATCAGGCAGTCATTGGCACCAGCATCGGCATCGCGCTGGCTCCACAGGATGGGCACGAGCTGGAGGACATCATGAAGGCCGGCGACATGGCGCTCTATCGCGCCAAGTCCGATGGCCGTGGCACCTGGCGCTTCTTCGAGCGCGAGATGGATGCCAAGATGCAGCTGCGCCGCAATCTCGAAATGGATCTGCGACAAGCTCTTGCTGGTGGTGAATTCGAGCTGCACTACCAGCCGATCTTCAATCTTGCGGCAAACGAGATCAGCGGACTCGAGGCGCTTCTGCGCTGGAATCATCCAACCCGTGGACGGGTGTCTCCCGCCGACTTCATCCCCATCGCGGAAGAGACTGGCCTCATTGTCGAGATTGGCGCCTGGGTGATGCGACAGGCCTGCCTGGAAGCCATGACCTGGCCGCGGCCGGTGAAGGTCGCCGTCAATCTGTCACCCCGCCAGTTCAGCCATAATCGCCTCCTGTCTGACGTGATGGGGGCGCTGCGCGATGCGGGGCTTCCAGCCCAACGCCTCAAGCTGGAGATCACCGAACAGGTCTTGCTCGGCAATACGGAATCGACGGTTCGCACGCTGCATCATTTGCGGCAGCTCGGGGTGCGCATTGCCATGGATGATTTTGGCACGGGCTATTCCTCGCTCAGCTATCTGCGCCGCTTCCCCTTCGACAAGATCAAGATCGACCAGTCCTTTGTTCGCGACCTCTGCGCCGGGTCCGAAGCTGTTGCGATCGTCCGCGCTGTGATCGATCTGGCGGCTGGTCTAAACATGACAACCACGGCCGAAGGGGTGGAGACGCCCGAGCAACTGGCGCAGCTGCGCGCACTGGGCTGCAACGAGGTCCAGGGCTATCTTCTGAGCCGGCCCATGCCTGCCCATGAGGTCGGCCCCGTGCTGCACAGGGGCCTGAGCCTCGACGTGGCGGCCTGATCAAAGGTTGCGATAAACCTCCCGGATCTGTCCTCGCAACCACGCATGTCGGGGCTCGTTTTCATATCGCATGTGCCAGACCATATTTGTCGCGACGCTACCGACATGGAGTGGAACCGGGCGCCGGGCCAATCCAAAGGATGTCTCGAAGACGTGGCTGGCAAGGCTGGTGAAGACACCGATCATGTCGCTACCCTGCAGAAGCTGCGAGACCGCGGTGAAATTCGAGACCGTCACGGTTGCCTGACGCTGAAGTCCATGCCGGGCGATGAGATCGTCGAAGATCGCCGTGCGGCCACCGCTCGCGCTGACCACCACATGGGGGTAGCCGAGCATGGCCTCGATCGTCAGTTGCTGGCGCCTTGCCAGCGGATGGGCGGCCCGGAAAACGCATTCGAGCGCGTCGTCGTGCAGATGCTCCGTGCGGATATGGGTCGGCTTGCTGTCGATCCAGCCCAGCGCGAGATCCACCTCGTCGGCGTCCAGGAGTTGCAGGGCATGGTCACGATCGGCTGTCGCCACGTGCAGGCCCATCTGCGGCGCCAGGTGCTGCAGCCTTGCAAAGAGCCTGGGAACGATCGCGAGGCTCAGCCGGTCTGGAGTCGCGATGCGCACAGTCCCCCGTTCCGTCGCGGGGTCGAAAGGGGTCGTTTCATAGAGGCTTGCCTCGATGCTCGCCATGGCATTCCGCAAGGGCTCGCGCAGGGCCTCGGCGCGCGGCGTGAGCACAAGGCCCGTACTGCCGCGCACCAGCAGGTCGTCTCCCAAAGCCTGCCGCAGGCGGCTCAGGGCGTTCGAGATGGCGGGCTGCGATCGTCCCAGCAGCTCTCCGGCTCTCGTGACGCTGCGCTCGGCGAGCAGGATGTCGAGGACCCGAAGCAGGTTGAGGTCGAGATGGCCAAGCGACATGGCGGAGATCATCACCCTGATGAATGATCGTCATTCATACTATCCATTTTGCAAATAGGGGAGGGCTCCCTAGCGTGGCGCCACAGGCTGGCCGCAACAGCCCTCAGGAGGGATCATCATGGAACTGACGAGACGCGAGACGATGCTGGGGGCTCTGGTGACCGGGGTCGCAGCCTCGATGCCCGCTCAGGCCAAGGTGCCGCTCTCCGACAAGCCGGCGCCGGGCTATTATCGCTACCGCGTGGGCGAGATCGAGATCACTGCGGTGAATGACGGCGTCAGCGCCATGCCGATCACGGACGACTTCGTGCGCAACGTCTCGAAGGCGGAGGTGAACAAGACGCTGGAGTCGCTGTTCATGGCGCCCAATGTCTATGCGGGCCCCTATAACCCGATCCTCATCAACACGGGCCGCCAGCTGGCGCTGGTCGATACGGGCACGGGCGAGGCGGGTTTCACCTCGTCCAACGGCATCAACGGCCGCCTGATGCTGTCTCTCGCGGCTGCAGGCGTTGATCCAAAAGACATCGACGTGGTGATCATCTCCCACTACCACGGCGATCACATCAATGGCCTCATCAAGGCCGATGGCTCGCTTGCCTTCCCGAATGCGGAAATTGCGGCACCTCTTGATGAACATCGCTTCTGGATGGATGACAACGAGATGAGCCGCGCGGCCACGCCGCGCATCGACGCCACCTTCAAGAATGCACGCCGCGTGATGACGCCTGACGTGCTCAAGCGCATTCGTCCCTATGAGGCCGGCAAGGAGGTCATCGCCGGTGTGACGGCGGTGTCGACGCCGGGTCACACGCCGGGCCACATGTCGCTGGTCGTCGCCTCCGGGTCGAAATCCGTCTATGTGCAGGGTGATGTCACCCATGCGCCCTGGCTCTTCGCGCGCAATCCGGGCTGGCATTTCATGCTCGATGTCGACCCGGTGGCAGCAGAGGCGACGCGCCGCAAGGTCTATGACATGCTGGTGGCCGAGCGCATGGCCGTGCAGGGCTTCCACTATCCCTTCCCGGCACTGGGCCATGTGGAGCGCACCTCGACCGGCTACCGGGAAGTGCTTGTGCAGTGGAGCCCGGTGCTCTAACGCCCTTCCCCCAGATCATTGGACAGTGCGGCCGGCCTTTCCCCCGCTGCGCCGTGGAGACCGCAGATGAAGAAACTGATCTCGTCCTGCCTCGTGACAGCGGCGCTTGTGCTGTCACCGGCAATTGCCCTTGCCGCGGATTTCACCGGCAAGACGATCACGCTCATGGTGCCCTTCCCGCCCGGCGGCGGCGTTGACCTGTGGGCGCGCTTCAATGCGCCGCTGCTGTCCAAGCACCTGCCCGGCAAGCCGACCGTGATCGTCAAGAACAGCCCCGGCGGCGGCTCGACCTCGGGCGCCAATCTCTTCACCCAGATCGCCAAGCCCGACGGGCTGACACTGCTGGCCAGCTCCGCCTCGACGCAGTTTCCTTATCTGCTCGGCGACCCGCGCGTGAAATATGAATACAAGGACTGGCGCGTGTTCCTGGCAGCCCCGACGGGCGGTGCTGCCTATGTGAGTCCCAAGTTCGGGGCCAAGTCGATCCGCGACATCGACAAGCTGAAGAACGTCGAACTCTTCTATGCGAGCCCTGGTCCAACCGCGCTCGAACTCGTGTCCCTGCTCGGCTTTCGCCAGCTCGGCCTCAACGTGAATCACATCTTCGGCATCGTTGGCCGCGCAGAGGCGCTGCTTGGCTTCGAGCGCGGCGAGTTCACCATCGACACCCAGACCACCACGGCCTACCTGCGCCGCTCGGCGGAGCTGGTGCGCAATGGCGAGGCAACGGCCCTGTTCTCCTGGGGTGTGCTCGACAAGGACGGCAAGCTTGCGCGCGATCCCAATTTCCCCGACCTGCCCCACATTGGCGAGGCCTATGAGATCGTGCATGGCAAGAAGCCATCGGGCGTCGAGTGGGATGCCTTCATGAGCTTCCTCGTGTCTGGCTTCCCGGCGCAGAAGCTCATGGTGCTGCCCAAGGGCACGCCCGACGACATCCTCGAAACCTATCGCGCCGCCGTGCGCGAGATGCTGAAGGATCCGGACTATCTGGAAAAGCGCGACGAAGTGATCGGCGAATACGAGCAGGTCACCGATGCGCAGGCCGAGAAGCTGTACAAGGACGGAACCAGCATCTCGCCGGAGTCGCGCGCCTGGGTGCGTGGTTTCCTGGAGAAGACCTACAACGTGAAGTTCGATCAGTAGGCATCACCCACCCTCCCCTTGACGGGGAGGGTCGACGCACGCAGTGCGGCGGGGTGGGGTGAGGCTGCGATCTGGTCA
>CAISZN010000038.1 GCA_903889985.1 uncultured Hyphomicrobiales bacterium
CCATAGCGCTCCGCCTGCATGACACGCTCGCGCTCCTGCTCTCCTGGCAGAAGAAAATGGTTCATGCCGCCGACACGGGCAACAGGATCGCGGACACAGGCAGCAACACACGATCCAAGGATCGTGGAAAGCACGACATTAGGATCATCGGTGATCCGATACTGACCCTGAACAACGTGAACCTTGCCGGAAGTCGATTCCATGAGATCAAATCTTTCCAAAGATCCCCTGGATGGCTTTTTTGAGATCGGCCATCGTGAAAGGCTTGGCGAGGAAGTTATTGACACCGGCAGCCGCGGCCTTCTGCAGCAGCGCCTTGTCACCACGCCCGGTCAGCATGATGAAGGGTACGTTGTGCGTCGGCTTATAGGCGCGGATAGACTGCAGAAGCTGAAGACCATCATACTTCGGCATATGATAATCCGAGATCACCAGATGCGCCGGCTGGGTCATCATGATCTGCAGGGCCTGCTCACCATCGGAAGCATGAACGATGTTCTGGATTCCGATTTCGTTCAATCCATCGCGGATCAGAAGACGACTGGTGCTCGTGTCGTCCACGATCAGGACCTTGAGGTTACGCAGCATCGACATCTGATTACTCCTTAGCTGGCGCTTGAACGTGCCAGAATTTCTTGCCCCATCTTGTGGAGCGAAACCTGCTTTTCGACAGCTCCGATTTCGAAGGCGGCCTTGGGCATTCCATAAACAAGACTAGTTGCTTCATCCTGGCCGAGCGTCCGGCCACCTGCCTGACGCATCTGCTTCAGGCCTTCCGCACCGTCGCGGCCCATTCCGGTCAGAATGACACCGAGAGAATCTCCTCCAACGCACTGGACGACCGATTGGAAAAGCACGTCTACCGAAGGCTTGTGCCCGTTGACCGGCGGTTTGTCGCGTAGGCGGCAACGAAGCTGGCCAGGACGCCCGGTCAGTTCCAGGTGGATGCCACCGGGTGCCAGATAGACCTGTCCGGGAGCCATGACAGCGCCATCAAAGGCCTCCATGACACGCGGTGCGCACAACCGGTCGAGACGATCCGCAAAGCTCTTGGTGAAGCTTGGCGGCATGTGTTGCACGATGGCTGTGGGCGGACAGTTCTCCGGCAAGGCACCGAGCACTGTTATGAGCGCCTCAACGCCACCTGTGGACGAGCCGATGGCAAGGACGCGACCATCAGGCAGATACTGCGGCCGGGTCGCCTCGCGATAGTTGGGAGCATCTGTCCGCGCGTTCAATCGACCGCGGGTGGCAGCCGCTGCTTTCACCTTCTCCGGCAGATCGTCAAAGGCTGAAAGATCGTTGGTTGGCTTCAGGACGCAATCAAAGGCGCCAATCTCAAGTGCGCGCACGCTGGCGTCCGCACCACGAGCCGTGAGGTTCGACACCATGATGACCGGCGTCGGGCGAAGTCTCATGATCTTGTCGAGGAAATCGAGGCCATTCATCTTCGGCATCTCGACATCCAGCGTTACCACGTCTGGATCAAGAGACTTCATGGCCTGGCGAGCTTCAAGGGCGTCGCCGACTTCACCAACTACATCAATCAAGGGATCACGACGGAGCACCGACGAGATGAGTTTCCTCATCGTCATCGAGTCGTCCACGACCAGGACACGGACCGGCTTCATGTTGAGGCTCCGTCTTTCAGCCTGTAAGTTGTGATGCCGTCACTCTCGAACCGGTCTGCAGCAGGCCCAGACAGCCGTTCCGAGTGGCCGATGTACAAAACCGCCCCAGGTGCCAACAACGGGAGGAAGCGGCCCCAAAGCTTCTTCTGGGTTCCGTCATCGAAATAGATCACGACATTCCGGCAGAAGATCACATTGAACTTGCGACGCATCGGCCAGTTGCCGATGAGGTTGAGTTCGCGGAAGGTTACCAGCGTGCGCAGCTCGTCGTTGACGCTCCAGCGCATTTCACCATTGCCCTTGACGGGGGTGAACCAGCGTTTGCGTAGATCCGGGGACACAGCATCCACGACCGAGTTCGAATATTCGCCATCACGGCCCTCGGCGACCACATTGGGATCGATGTCCGTCGCCAGGATGCGCACGTCGTAATTGGCAGCTTCCGGCATCAGTTCAAGGATGGTCAGCGCAATGGAATAGGCCTCCTGGCCATTTGAGCAGCCAGCCGACCAGATCCTGATTTCCTTGCCCTGACGCGCAGCAGACAGCAGCGGGGGAAGGACTTTCGCCTTCAGATGCTGAAAGTGATGTGGCTCACGGAAGAAGCGCGTCACATTCGTGGTCAAGGCGGCCAGCATGCGCTGGCGCTCATCGACTCCGGAGTCGGGCGCAGCCACGAGCTCGCAGTAGGACCGGAAACTTTCGAGGCCCAGCAAACGAACGCGCTTGGCCAGTCTCGAATAGACCAGCGTCGCCTTCGATTCGGGCAGATGAATCCCCGCATCGGCATATAGCATTGCCGCGATGCGCCGGAAGTCCTCCATGGTCAGGAGAAATTCTCCCGGCACGAGGGGAGACTCGGACGCTCTCACGTCAGCTGGCCTGCTGCGGGGTATGGTCATGCAGCCTCGCGCATCGTGGGCTCAGGCAGAATATTGTCGAGCCCGATGACGCTCAGCATGCGGCCCTGGACTGCGAGCACACCATTGACGAATGTGCGAGCCAGCTCCGAGGCCACATCCGGCGTCGGCTGGATGTCCGTGTCGGTGACGGTCAGGATGTCGGAGACCGCATCGACCAGCAGGCCCAGAACCTTGTCGCCAACCTGTGCGACGATGATCACATGGCGGGCCGTCGGCTCGGTTGCCGGAAAGCCGAGGCGAACCGCAAGATCCACGATCGGCAGGACCGAGCCACGCAGGTTGATGACCCCGCGAACATAGTTCGGCGCATGAGGCAAGGAAGTCGCCGGCGTCCAGCCACGCAGGTCACGCACGGACATGATGTCCACGCAGAATTCCTGCGCGCCGAGGCGGAACGCGATGAGTTCGCGCGTCTGGGGGGTTCTCAGGTGGTCTGACACGACTGTCACTCCGCTGCTTCGAGAAGGGGTTTGCCACGCTGGCCTTCGCTGCGCGACTGCGCCACCAGCGTATCGATATCGAGGATGAGGGCGACGCGGCCATCGCCAAGGATCGTCGCGGCCGCGATGCCCGGGACGAGGTAATAGTTCGCCTCAAGGCTCTTGATGACGACCTGACGCTGGCCCTGAATGCCATCGACAAGCAGAACACTGCGGGAACCACCATCGGCTTCGACCAGCATGGCGACACCGGAAAGCGGATCGCAGGGCTCGTCACGGAAGCCGAGTTCCTGACCGACGTCGACCATGGGCAGGAAGCTGTTGCGGATTGCAACAACGCGGGAGTCGCCACCCATGCCATGGATGTCAGCGGCGGCTGGGCGAAGCGTTTCAACGATCGCGCTGATGGGCACAACGAGCGTCTGATCAGAGACAGTCAGCACCATGCCGTCCATCACCGCAAGAGTCAGCGGCAGGCTCATCGTGAAGGTCGAACCAAGGCCCGGACGTGACGTGATGAAGACGCGGCCGCCCAGGGCCTGGATCGAACGCTTCACCACATCCATGCCGACGCCACGTCCGGAGATGTCGGAAATGGTGGCTGCGGTCGAGAAGCCCGGCAGGAAGATCAGGTTGTCAATCTCGTCATCCGTCAGCTGGGCATCGGCAGCGATGAGCCCCTTGCGAATGGCGATTTCGCGAACGCGCGGGCGATTGATGCCTGCCCCATCATCGGCGATCTCGATGACCACCCGTCCCGAGCGATGCGAGGCGGAAACACGCACTGTACCTTCGGCTGGCTTGCCGGCGGCAATGCGCTTTTCCTCAGACTCAATGCCATGATCAACAGCATTGCGGATCATATGGGTGAGCGGGTCTGTCAGGCGCTCGATCACGGTCTTGTCGACCTCTGTCGTCTCACCTTCGGTTACCAGGCGCACAATCTTGCCCGTTGCATCGGCAACTTCGCGCACGATACGTGACATGCGCTGGAAGACCGGCTTCACCGGCTGGGCGCGGATGGCCATGACGCTTTCCTGGATCTCGCGAGAGAGATCCTCAAGCTCATCGAGACCTTCAGCGACGGCAGAAGAGCGCGCAAGCCCGGCTTCCGAAACACGCTGGGCCAGCATGGCCTGATTGATGACGAGCTCGCCCACGAGATTGATGAGGCGATCGACGCGATCGAGATCAACGCGGATCGTGGCCTGGGCTGCAGCTACTGCCTGGGGAGGCGCTGCCTCGGCACGCTGGGGCGCTGCGGCAGGGGCCGGAGCGGGAGCAGCGGCGGGAGCGGCCTTGACCGGCGGCGCAATCACTTCGTCCTTTTCTTCCGTCTCAGGCTCTTCAGCAGCAAACAGTGGCGGCGCTTCCGCCATGTCAGGAAGCTGCAGCTGGACATCCAGTTCACAGTCGCCATCCACGAACTCGAAGACTTCTCGAATTTCGTTTTCACCCTTCTCGGTCTTCAGATCG
>CAISZN010000039.1 GCA_903889985.1 uncultured Hyphomicrobiales bacterium
GCGCGGGCGTCAGCGACTCGTTCTTGAGCTTGTTCTCGACGTTCTGGTCCTGCAGGCGACGCAGCTTCTTGTAGGCATCGGCGATGCGGTCGAAGGCGTCGAGCACCTTGGGCTTCAGTTCCGCTTCCATGGCGGAGAGCGAGACCGAATTCTCGAGATCTTCCTCGTCCTCGGAGAATTCTTCAGTCGGCGGCGCATCGAGTCCGGCAGGCGGTGTGCGCGGTGCCGTCGCAGGCGCCGGCGGCTCGGCACCCGGCGCGGTCATATCGGGACGCTTGCCGTCAGGGCCCGCATAGGTCGCTTCAAGGTCGATGATGTCGCGCAGCAGAACCTTGCCTTCGTTCAGCTCGTCGCGCCAGATGATGATGGCCTGGAAGGTCAGCGGGCTCTCGCAGAGCCCGGCGATCATGGCCTCGCGGCCAGCCTCGATGCGCTTGGCGATGGCGATTTCGCCTTCGCGCGACAGAAGCTCCACCGAGCCCATCTCGCGCAGATACATGCGCACCGGGTCATCGGTGCGATCAGCCGGCTCGGACTTGGTGGTGGTGACGACCGCGGCCGGGCGCGCCGTCTCGACGAGATCCCCGCTGGGCTCTTCTTCTTCCTCAGCCGCGCGCTCCTCGTCGGCGTCGGCTTCCTCGCCTTCGACGACATTGATGCCCATCTCGTTGAGCATCGCGTAGATGTCCTCGATCTGGTCGGAGGACACTTCCTCGGAAGGCAGGACGGCATTGAGCTCGTCATGGGTGACAAAGCCGCGCTTCTTTGCGGCCTTGATCATCCGCTTGACGGCGGCATCCGAGAGATCGAGCAACGGGCTGTCGGCCGTGTCGACCACTACAGCTTCGCCCTCGGCCTTCTCGTCATCTTTCTTCGCCATTGCTCAACTCCGTTCCATCGTCTCGCGACGATGTCGAATAGAATCGAAGGGGCCACCCTTCGTGTCACTCAACTCATAGGCAGGCCGGGCTTAAGCATGGTTAATGCTACCGACCTACAAACCAGAATGGGTTCGGCCCGCCGTGGCACCGAACCCCTCCACGACCGCTTCGCGTCCGTCAATTCCTGCGAGTTCCGCCTGAATCTCCCTGAGCCGGATGAGATTTTCATCTGAGGCGGCCTCAGCCAGAGCGATTTCCGCGGATTTCAGGTCTTTATGTAACGCCCTTGCCCGCCGATGCAAGGCCAGCGCCTGACGGAGAACCTCTTCGGCGTCGGTTTCCGCCTCCGCGGGGCCCACCCCGACAAGCCCAAGTTGACCCACAGCAGCCTCGATTCGCTGCCCGATGGCCGATAATCCGGCCCGCTCGATAGCAGCCTTGAGGTCGGCTGTCTCCGCCCTGGGGTCGGTCAGGGCACCCAAAAGAACGTCCACGACCTTGGCGATGTCCCGGCTGACGAGGTCAAGCCCGGCCAGTTCCTCCGAATAGCGGTCGGCGAGGGCGGGATGGTTGATGGCGATCAGGGCGATCAGGGCCTCACGGGCCGGAAAGACCACCCGGCCCGGCGCAAAGAGCGCAGACCTGCTCAAGGACGCGCTGAGAGCCACAGGGGAGCCGATAAATCCAGCCTTGGCTACCCCCCTACCTTGGCCATCTGATTTCCAGCCTGAGGAGCCCTGAGCTCTTCTGAAGCCAGGTGCGCTTCCGCCTCCATGTCTGCTCCCGTTACCGCCCCGCGGCGCCCGTCCGCCAAACAGGGCACGGATGCGATTCTCGATCTCCTGCCGATAGTGCCGGCGCAGGGTCTCGTCCGGGATGGTCTGGACGAGTTCCATCAACCGGCGCTCGGCTGAGGCCCGGCGTTCCGGCGTATCGAGGGTGACCCCTTCGGTTTCCCGGGACCAAAGCACGTCCACCAACGGTCGGGCTGCGCTCAGCACAGCCTCGATGGCCGACTGGCCGCCCGAGCGGGCAAGGTCGTCCGGATCCTGCCCCTCGGGCAGGAAGGCGAAGCGCAAACTTTTTCCAGGTCCCAGCAGCGGCAGCGCCGTCTCGATTGCCCGGAAGGCCGCTTTGCGCCCCGCCCGGTCGCCGTCGAAGCACAGGATGGGCTCGGGCGCCATGCGCCACAGGAGGCCGCACTGGTCCGCCGTCAGCGCCGTGCCCAGCCCCGCCACCGTGTTCGGGAAGCCCGCCACGGACATGGAGATGACGTCGATGTAGCCCTCGACCGAGATCACGGTTCCCAGGTCGTGGGCGGCCTTGCGGGCGTTGTGCAGGTTGTAGACGAGCGATCCCTTGTGGAAGAGCTCGGTCTCCGGCGAGTTCATGTATTTTGCCGGCACATCCTTTTCGAGCGCCCGCCCGCCGAAGGCGA
Source organism: uncultured Hyphomicrobiales bacterium (assembly GCA_903889985.1). GTDB lineage: Bacteria > Pseudomonadota > Alphaproteobacteria > Rhizobiales > Beijerinckiaceae > Terripilifer. The sequence continues at coordinate 2,320 of CAISZN010000039.1, forward strand.
TGACCTTGCCGCCCCGGTCGCAGATCGGGAACATCACCCGGTCGCGGAACCGGTCATAGGGGACCGGAATGTCTTCGCCATGGATCAGCAGGCCGGTATCGATCATCTGGTCGACGGTGATGCCCTTGCTGGCCAGATGATCGCGCAGCGCAAAGCGCTCGTTGGGTGCATAGCCGAGGCGGAAATCGCGTTGCACCTGGGGGCTCAGCCCTCGGTCGGCCAGATAGCCCCGCCCCCGGGCCCCGCCCCGGGCCTGCAGCTCCGCCTCGAAGAAGGCGGCCGCCATCTCGCAGACATCCTGCAGGCTCGCGCGCTGGCGCTGTTTCTGCACCAGCTCCGGCGAGACGCTGGGAAGGGGGAGACCTGCCTCCTGCGCCAGCCGCTCCACGGCTTCCGGGAAGGACAGACCTTCCGTCTTCATGACGAAGTCGAAGATGTTGCCGTTCTGGCCCGAAGAGAAGTCGAACCAGGCCATCTTGTGGTCATTGACGAAGAAGGAGGGCGACCGCTCCTTGGTGAAGGGCGAGAGGCCCCGCATCTCGCGCCCGGCCTTCTGCAACTTGACGCGACGGCTCACGACCTCCGAGACGGGAAGCCGGGCCTTGATCTCGTCGATGAAGTCGGGTGGGAAGCGCATCAGTCTGTCCAGCGCCGGATATAGACCCTGCGCGCATTTCCGAACAGGGCGGAAGTGCCTCGTGCCCGCTGTCCACAGATGAGAGTGCTGGATCCCATTGGACCGCGAGCCTCCGGCTCGCAGCGCGGCAGAAGCCGCGCAGTCCCGGCGCTCCGTCAGCCCCCGAGCGCCTTCTTGACCACGCCGCTGGCCTTGGCGAAGTCCATCTGGCCCGTGTACTTCGCCTTCAGCACGGCCACGACCTTGCCCATGTCCTTCATGGCGGCCGCACCGGTCTCGGCAATGGCCTCCTTGATGGCCGCCTCGACCGCAGCCTCGTCCATCTGCTTGGGCAGGAATTCGGAAATAATGGCGATTTCCTCGCGCTCCTGCTGGGCGAGCTCGGGCCGGCCGTTCTTGTCGTAGATGTCCATCGACTCCTGGCGGCTCTTCACCATCTTCTGAAGCATGGCAAGGATGTCATCATTGCTGACCTCCTTGCCCTGGCCACGGGCCTCGATGTCCCGGTCCTTCAGGGTCGCGGTGATCAGGCGGATCGTATCGACGCGGCGGCGGTCGCCGGCCTTCATGGCCGTCTTGAGCATATCGGTGAACTGGGCGCGCATGGCTGATCCTTCCTGAAAACGCGGCGGTAAGCCGAAAACCGTGGACAGCTGCGGGGTTGACGGGCCGATTGGCCTCCCCTAGCTTCCGCGCGCGTTCAACAATCCCATATATCCGTCGCGTCGAGCACGCCCACCGGGGCGCGCGCACGGACGCGCGAAGGTGTAAAGCGACCATGGCCTCACATCAAGACAAAGCCCCCGCCCCCTGGACAAAGCCTGTCCAGACCGCCCTGCTCGTGCTGGCCGACGGAACCGTCATCGAGGGTTTCGGGCTCGGCGCCACCGGACAGGCCGTCGGCGAAGTCTGCTTCAACACGGCCATGACCGGCTATGAGGAGATCCTGACGGACCCCTCCTATGCGGGCCAGATCATCACCTTCACCTTCCCCCATATCGGCAACGTGGGCACCAACGAGGAAGACATCGAGACCGTGAACATGGCTGCCAGCGCCGGCGTGCGCGGCGCGGTGTTCCAGGCCCCGGTGACCGACCCCTCCAACCACCGCGCCACCCGCCATCTCGACCAGTGGTTGAAGGCCCGCAACATCATCGGCATCTGCGGCCTCGACACCCGGGCGCTCACCGCCATGATCCGCGAGAAGGGCATGCCCAACGCGGTCATCGCCCATGCGCCCGATGGCATCTTCGACCTTGCGGCCCTGAAGCAGGAAGCCGCCGAATGGCCCGGCATCGACGGCATGGACCTGGTGCCCGGCGTCACAACCGCCCAGCGCTTTGACTGGACCGAGACCACCTGGCGGCTCGGCGAGGGCTACGGCCAGCTCGAGGCCCCGAAATATCACGTGGTCGCCATCGACTATGGTGTGAAGCGCAACATCCTGCGCTTGCTCGCCAACGAGGGCTGCAAGGTGACGGTCGTGCCCGCCACGACACCGGCCGCCGACATCCTCGCCCTCAAGCCCGATGGCGTCTTCCTGTCCAATGGCCCGGGCGACCCTGCCGAGACGGGCAAATATGCGGTGCCGGTGATCCGTGACCTGCTCGCCAGCAAGGTGCCGACCTTCGGCATCTGCCTCGGGCACCAGATGATGGCACTGGCGGTGGGCGCCAAGACCCTCAAGATGCATCAGGGCCACCACGGCGCGAACCATCCGGTCATGGACTACACGACCAACAAGGTCGAGATCGTCTCCATGAACCATGGCTTTGCAGTCGACACGAAGACCCTGCCGGCCCATGCGAAGGAAACCCATCGTTCGCTCTTCGACGGCACGAACTGCGGCATCGCCCTCACCGACCGCCCGGCCTTCTCCGTGCAGCACCACCCGGAAGCCTCCCCCGGCCCGCAGGACAGTCACTACCTCTTCAAGCGCTTCGTCGCGATGATCGAGACCGCGAAGGCGGCGTAGGGCTGCGTAGGGCTGCGATCTGCGCGCACCCTCCCCCTTGCGGGGAGGGTCGGCATCGCGCAGCGATGACGGGGTGGGGGTAGCGCGCGATCAGCGCGCGTGGCTCACACCGCAGCTTCAACCAATTCCGAGAAGCAATCGCAGCGTCACCCCACCCCGCCGTGCTTCGCACGTCGACCCTCCCCATCAAGGGGAGGGTGTTCGAGCGTGCATCGTTGCGAGGATTGTCTCGATGACCGTCTCAAGATCGTTGTAAACTGCGTCGTTCCAGAAGCGCAGGACATGAAAGCCTTGTGCTTCGAGAAATGAGGTGCGCTTTGCATCGCGCTTTTCCTGATTTTCATAGGAATGCGAAGGGCCATCTACTTCAACAAGTAGGCGTGCTCGAAGGCAGGCGAAGTCCGCTACATATGGGCCGATTGGAACCTGTCGTCGGAAATGCGTGTTTTGCAATTGAAGTTTTTTGAGCGCACGCCAAAGCTTCTGCTCAGCCGAAGTCGCTGATGCCCGAAGCTCCTGAGCGCGTGCCAGTCTGATTTTCCGAAGCTGATCCTGCATCGGAAAATTCTAGCCAAATTCCACACCCAAGGCGGGCGCCCTTCACCCTCCCCCTTGCGGGGAGGGTCGGCATCGCAAAGCGATGACGGGGTGGGGGTAGCGCGCGATCAGCGCGCGTGGGACTCACACCGCAGCTTCAACCATTTCCGAGAAGCAATCGCAGCGTCACCCCACCCCGCCGCGCTTCGCGCGTCGACCCTCCCCATCAAGGGGAGGGTGCGCAACTCCTACCTGATCACCGCCTTCGCCCGCTCCACGGCAGCTGGCGACGTGCGATAGATCTCGCCGATCATCCTCTCCATCTCCGCGCCGGCCACAGGCGCAAGATCGAGCCGCATCTTCTCGGCGAACTGCACGAACTCCGGGTCCACCATGGTGCGATCAAAGGCCTCGCGCAGGGTCGCCACCACATCGGGTGGCGTGCTCGGCGGCGCGGCATAGGGGCGGCCTGTCGCCTGCCCCGCCAACAGCACGCGCAGCGCCGCGCGATCCTGATCATTGTTCGCCTTGTCGAGCACCAGCGGCACGTCGGGCAGCTCGGGATGTTTCTTGACGGCAAACTGCACCGGGATGCTGATCTTATTGTCCGCGATCAGCTCCGGCGCGGTGCCCTTCAGGCTCGCCCAGTTGTCCCCGCAGTTGCCTGTGATCTCGCCGCGCTCCATGGCAAGGCGCACCTCCGCCGTGCCCTTGTAGCCCGACACCATGTTGATCTTCGCGCCGAACATGTTCTTCAGGATGGCCGTGTGCTGGTAGAGCGCGGCAGCGGGCCCGGTGCTGCCAAAGCTCACCGGCTTGTCCGACATCAGGTCCTCCCACGCGGTGATGCCCGAGGCCGTCCAGGTGAGGCACACATTGGTGCCATCGACGATGCTGCCGATCCAGCGCAGCTTGGTCACGTCATAGCGCGCATTGGGATCGCCGAGCAGCGGCGCGATGAGCAATTGCGGATCGAAGGTGCCCAGCGTCAGTCCATTGCCCGGCGCCACCGAGGCGATGTGGTTGAGCACCGCAAGGCTGCCCGCCCCCGGCATGTTGCGCACCACCACAGCCGGGTTGCCTGGCAGATGCTTGCCCAGAAACTGGCCGAGCGCCCGCCCATAGGCGTCATGCCCGCCCCCGGGACCAAAGCCGATCAGGATCTCGACAGATTTCCCACTGAAATCGACAGCCTTCGCGGCACCACTCATCAGGCCAGCCGCCAGCAAGCCCGTGAATGCAAGTGCCGCCCTTCGGACGAAAGCCATGCCCATTTCCCGCAGTCCTCCCTGAAGCCGGCTGTTCAGCGCCGCATTCAATCCAAGTCTCGTCGGCGCGCGCGTCGATGGCAAGGCCTCGCCATCTGGACATGCAGGGCGCCAGGAGCGATCACTGATGCAGCGGCGATTCCAGAAGTCAGGGCCGATGGATCTCACATTTCGATTTCACTCCATGGGATGTCCCTGTGAAATCACCTTCCTTTCCAGCGAGGCGGACCTGTGGTCTCAGATCCGCCCGTCCGTGCTGGACGAAATGGAGCGCCTGGACCAGACCTATTCCCACTTCCGGCCCAACAGCGACCTGAGCCTCGCCAATGAGGCGGCGAGATCACGACGGCCCTACACCCTGTCGCCGGAGTTTCTCTGGCTGCTCGATACGGCAGCCCAAGCCTATGAGCTCAGCCATCATCGCTTCGACATTACGGTCGGCCCGCTGACGCGCCTGTGGCGCGACGCGCGCGAGCTTCCCCAGCCTGACAGGCTGAAGCAGAGTCTCGACAGTGTCGGCTTTTCCAAAGTGTCGTGGTCGGCCCAGGGCCTGAGCTTTTCAAAACCCGGGATGGAGATCGAGTTCGGCGGCCTCGTGAAGGAATATGCCGTCGATCGCCTTGCCACCATCTGCCGCGAGGGCGGGCTGAGTGGGGGCTATGTCTCGCTGGGCGGCGACATGATGGTCTTCGGTCCGCAGGAAGACGGAAGCCCTTGGCGCATCGGCATCACAAGGCCGGATACGTCAGAGGCCATCGCCACCCTGTTCGTGCAGCAGGCCGCCATTGCCACGAGCGGTGACTATGCACGCTTCGTTGAAATCGACGGCGCGCGCTACAGCCATCTGATCGATCCGGTGAGCGGTTTTCCCGTCACCGGCCTCGCCTCGGTGACCGTTGCTGCTGACAGCTGCCTCGAAGCAGGCATTCACTCAACGTCGGCGCTTTTGAATGGTCAGGCTGCGCAGGCATGCCTGACCGATTGGGACTGCAGCTACGCCGTCGTCACGCGCGAGGGTGCCGTCATGGGACCGCTGATCGGCGAGCCGGCGGCTCAGGCCGTCCCACTGCGGAACTGATTGATCAGACCGGTCATGGTGCTGACGAAGCTCTGCTTGCTGACCGTTCCGGAATAATTCGGATCCAGTTTCGACCAGATTGCATCGGCTCCCGCAGCCTTGAAGCCCGGCGCCGGGCGCATGTTCTGAAAGGCCTGCAGGAAATCGGCCTTGTTGATCGTGCCGCTTCCCGACGTATCAATCTTGTCGAAGAGGCTCGACATCTTCTGGGACGGCGGCATGCGCGCGCTTGCCCCTGTCATGGCCTGGGGAGACCAGGATCCGCCTACACCGCTGACTTGCATCTTTTTTGCTCCTCACCCTGAGTCTGCCCCCAGGGTGACGATGAGCTGCGAGCCTTGCCCAAGCCTTAGCTCCGGCAGCATCTTGTGACCATTGCCGGATGCGTCAGTTGACCGCAGGACATTGGAGAGTGCGGTCGGCCCCGGACCATGGGGTCAGGGCGATGGATGGATGATCGTCAGTTCGACGGGGCACCGTCGCCGTTGCGGACGAAATCGCATTTATGAGCCACGGGCATTTCGAGCTTATAGACGTTGATGGCCTTGTAATACCAGCAGTTGTGAGACCAGCCATCCGCCGTGGGCGTATCGGACAGGCGGATGCTATCGCCCTTCACGAAGAGGGCGAGATTGGCCACGATCACAGCAATCAGGGCTAGCAGCTTCATGCTCATTGGAATTTCCCTATCGAGGAAGGCTGGCAATTTGTAACAATCAAGATTCAATTGTTCTGCACAGCATGCAGAAGATCAACCTATTGAAAGTCATTATATAATCGTAAGATAACATGAGCTTAACAGCGAGCCGCTGCAAGCATTAATATTTCTAAAATTTGAGCCTGATTGACAGGGGGCTGCCTGGCCCGCCTGTCCAAATCGCTGGCAGGTAAAGGCATCAGTGATGTGGCTGCTCGCCGCGCGCCACCATCAGGTGATGTTCCTGATGGTGCATGCCGCGTGTCATCACACCCAGGAAACCAAGACCCCGCAGCTTCGGGAGGTCGGCGGGCGGAACCACCACCGTCAGCTCGGCTCCCGTGTCGATGACCTTCGCCACGAAGTGCCAGCCGCCGACGCCATCCATCGTGGTGGCATGTGCCAGCACCATCCGGCGGATGGACTCCCGCACAGGCCCCTCGCCCGTCACCACGAAGCGCAGACCAGACTCAGTTGGCACGGACGCAACCGCGGCCTCCAGCGTCACGCGGTTCATGTCCACGAGATGCTGTCGCAGGGCTTCGATGTTCACCTTGGTCCAGTCCGTGTTGGGATCCGACTCCAGCAACGCAACAATCTCCTGGATCGCCGCAAAGGCCGCCTGGCCGGGCTGCGTGGGAAGACCGGCCGCGGGCGTGGCCGGGGACGTGCCGCCATGCATGGCGCTGTGATCCATCTGCATATGCTGATGCATGTCCGGCTGCTGTGCCATCACGTGCGAGCTCAGCACCAGAAGCAGGGGCAAGAGACGAAACAGCATGGGATCTCCTCGGAGGTTCCTCTGCAGGCGGCCCTGCCACATGCAGAAATACAATCGCACCCATGGACGGCTGCAGCAGCCCCTGAGGAGCGGCGCATTCAGTCATAATTCGGGAGCGTTCGCCTTTCCTAGCGGACCAGCGCATCGCTGTCAAGGATAATTTTTCTATCCGGTAATTTTTCTTACGGCACCAGCAAAGCGGCTGTTCGCGCTGTGGCCTCGGACGTGTCCCGATAGACCCGATTGACCAGCTCTCCCAGCTCCTGACCGCCCATCGGGGTGACCTCCAGCTGCGCCTTTTCGGCCTCCTTCAGGAATTCCGGGTCTGCCATCGTGTCCGAAAAGGCCTTGCGCAGGAGCGCCAGCCGGTCGGCCGGAACCTCCGGCGGGGCCATGAAGGGGCGGCCCAGAACCTGCCGGGCAAAGATCAGCTGCAGCACGGCCTTGTCCTGATCAGTCTTGGCGAGGTCCGTCACCAGCGGCACACCCTTGAGGTCGTCATGCTTCGACAGGCCAAGCTGGAGGACCACATTGAGCTTCTTCTCGGCAATCCAGTTCGGCCGC
>CAISZN010000040.1 GCA_903889985.1 uncultured Hyphomicrobiales bacterium
CACGATGACCCTGTCGCAGATCAGCCGCACCACATGCAGGTCATGGCTGACGAAGAGATAGCTCATCCCCAGTTGCGACTTGAGATCGGCGAGCAGGTTCAGCACAACCGCCTGCACGGACACGTCCAGTGCTGCGGTCGGCTCGTCGAGAATGACAAGGGCCGGGTCGAGCGCGATGGCGCGTGCGATACCCACACGAGCTTTCTGGCCACCTGACAGCTGGTGCGGGAAGCGTTCGAGAAGGTCGACCGGCAGACCAACCAGCCGGGCCAGATCCTCGCATTTCTGCCGCAGGGCATCGCGCCCCTTTGCCGCGCCGAAACGCAGCAGCGGATCCATGATGGCTCGCTCGGCGGTGTAGCGGGGATTGAGGCTGTCCGTGGGGTCCTGAAAGACCATCTGGATTTTTGGACGCTGGGCATGTCCGGCAAATTGCCGGGCAGGGATGTTCCCGATGTCTTCTCCATCGAAGACGATGCTGCCCTGGGTCGGGTCGAGCAGGCGCATCACCATCATTGAGGTGGTGGATTTGCCGCAGCCGGATTCTCCCACAAGCCCAAGGCTTTCGCCGCGGCGGATCTCGAAGGAAAGACTGTCGACTGCGCGAAAACTCGATGCCTGAGGCTTTCGAGGATTGAGCATCCGCTCAAGCATCCCGGACCCCTTCGGGGCATATTCCTTCACGAGGCCAGAGACGGTGAGCAGGGGAGCCCCCGCTTCCTGAGGTGGTGGCGCTGGCGTTGCCGTCTCCTCAGGCAGCAGGTCACGCAGGGTGATGCCGGGGCGGGGTGTCGCGCGCATGAGGCGGCGGGTATAGGGATGCTCGGGCCTCGCAAAGATGTCGCGGGCGGTGGCCGTCTCCACCACAAGTCCCCGTTCCATGACGATGATCTTGTCGCAATAGGTTGCGGCCAGTCCCAGGTCATGGGTGATGAGGATCGTCGACATATCCCTTTCGCGGGTCAGCTCGGCGATGAGCTCCATCACCGCCTTCTGCGTCGTGACGTCGAGACCCGTCGTCGGCTCGTCAGCGATCAGAAGCTTGGGCCTGCAGGCCAGTGCCATGGCAATCACGACGCGTTGGCACATGCCGCCGGAGAGCTCGAAAGGATAGGCATCATAGCGCTCTTCGGGGCGGGCGATGCGCACCTGCTTCAGGGCATCGATGGCCCGCTCGCGCGCATCCATGGAACCTGCCTGCGCATGCTGGCGCAGGACGTCCTCGATCTGATGGCCGACCTTGCGGATGGGGTTCAGCGCGGCGCGCGGGTTCTGGAAGATCATCGACATCTCCCGCCCGCGCAGATCACGCATCTGACGTTCAGGGCTGGCGACGAGGTCGAGGCCGGAGAACGTGATGGAGCCCTTCGCAACACGACCCACGCGGTCGAGGATGCGCATGACAGCATAGGAGGTGACGGATTTTCCTGATCCGGATTCGCCCACGATGCCGACGGTTTCGCCCTTGGCGACAGAGACGGACACCTGCTGAACAGCTCGCACGATACCGCGCCGGGTGGTGAATTCGACCGTCAGGTCCTGAACGTCGAGGAGGGCAGGTGCGCTCATGATGGCCTCACGTCCGGCGCTGCGGATCGACGATGTCGCGAAGACCATCGCCAATCAGGTTGAAGCAGAAGACGGCGAGCATCAGCGCGAGGCCGGGGAACAGGGCAATCCACCATTCACCGGAAATGATCGAGCCGGCGCCCTCGGCCACCATGATGCCCCATTCAGGCGTGGGCGGGCGCACACCGAGGCCAATGAAGGAGAGGCCTGCTGCATTGAGGATCGCATAGCCCATGGTGAGGGACATCTGCACCACCATGATCGGCAGGATGTTGGGCAGGATTGTCGTCAGTGCGATGCGGATATCCGAATTGCCGGTGAGGCGAGCCGCCATGACATAGCCCGCCTCACGGCGGATGCTCGCCTCTGCGCTGGCAATGCGCGCATAGAGCGGGAAATTGATGATGGCTGTGGCGATGACAATATTCGTCACCGTATTGCCCAGTGCCGCCACGATGCCCATGGCAAGGACGAAGAGCGGGAAGGCCATGATCGTGTCGGCGATGCGGCCAACGATCCGGTCTGTCCATCCGCCGAAGAATCCCGCTGCAATCCCGGCCACGCCGCCCAGCAGGAAGACAAGCGCAACCGAGGTGATTGCGATCGTCATGTCGAGCCGGGTTGCGACGATGACGCGGGAGAAAATGTCGCGGCCGAGCTGGTCCGTTCCAAACCAGTGTCGTGCAGACGGCGGTTTCAGCGCTGATGCTGTGTCGCTCGACAAGGGGTCATAGGGAACAACCAGCGGACCGAAGATGGCGGCGAGCAGAAAGAGCGCGAAGAGACCAAAGGAAATGGCCGTGACGGGATTGTCGCTGATCACATAGCGCGCATGCGACAGGGTTGCCCGCAGGCCGGTGGTGGGGCGCGCCGGTGCGGCGCTGACTGAAGCCTCGGTCATGCGCCACTCCGCATACGGGGATCGATGAGACGGTAGGTCATGTCGATCATCAGGTTGAGCACGATATAGAGGATCGCCATGGTGAGCACGAAGCCCTGCACGGGTGCGAAGTCGGATGCGATCAGCGCTTCTACTGCGTAGGAGCCGACACCGGGCCAGGCGAAGACCTTTTCGACGAGCACATTGGCGCCGAGCAGGAAGGAAAAGACCATGCCGAGCGTGGTGACAACCGGCAGCATCGCATTGCGGAAG
>CAISZN010000041.1 GCA_903889985.1 uncultured Hyphomicrobiales bacterium
CGACAGGGTGTCGACGTCGCAACACGCCCGAAAAAAAAATTGTGCGAGGAAGCAAAAATCTGTCGCAGAGGTGCCCATCGACGGGGCAGCGACACACCGATTCGCGCATTCGATAGTTTTCAGCGCCTTCGATTCGTTGTCGCGACGACTGATTCCGAGGTGCGCGCGACGGCGGTTGGAGACTTCGACGGCGACATTCGGATCGCCGTCGAAGGTGTCTGCAAGTCAGACGTCAGATGCCGAGCTTCGACTTCAGAAGTTCGTTCACCGACTGCGGGTTCGCCTTGCCGCCAGTTTGCTTCATGACCTGTCCAACGAACCAACCGAGCATGGTAGGCTTCGCCAGTGCCTGGGCAACCTTGTCCGGATTGGCGGCGATGATCTCGTCGACTGCGCGCTCGATCGCACCCGTGTCCGTGACCTGCTTCATGCCGCGCGCTTCCACGACCACACGAGGATCGCCACCTTCGCTCCAGATAATCTCGAACAGATCCTTGGCGATCTTTCCGGAGATGGTCCCATCCGCGATCAGGTCAATGATGCCGCCAAGCTGGGATGCCGAGACTGGGGAGCGCGTGATGTCGAGCCCTTCCTTGTTGAGGCGCCCGAACAACTCATTGATGACCCAGTTCGCAGCGAGCTTGCCATCACGCCCATGCGCCACGGCCTCGTAGTAGTCCGCGCTCTCACGCTCCATCACCAGCACGCCGGCATCATAGGATGGCAGGCCATAGGACTTTACGAACCGCGCCTTCTTCTCGTCAGGCAACTCCGGAAGATCCTTGGCGAGGAGGTCGACGAAAGTCTGGTCGAATTCGAGCGGCAGCAGATCGGGATCGGGGAAGTAGCGATAATCATGCGCCTCTTCCTTGGAGCGCATGGAGCGGGTCTCGCCGCGGCCGGGATCATAGAGGCGCGTCTCCTGATCGATCTTTCCGCCATCTTCGAGAATGCCGATCTGGCGGCGCGCCTCGACCTCGATGGCGTGACCGATAAAGCGGATCGAGTTGACGTTCTTGATCTCGCAGCGCGTGCCCAGACCCTCACCGGGACGACGAACGGAGACATTGACGTCGGCACGAAGGCTGCCCTTCTCCATATCGCCATCGCAGGTGCCAAGGTAGCGCAAGATGGTGCGCAGCTTGGTGACATAGGCACGTGCCTCCTCTGCCGAGCGAATATCCGGACGCGAGACGATCTCCATTAGGGCTACGCCTGAGCGATTGAGATCGACGAAGCTGTCGGTCGGCGACTGGTCGTGCAGCGACTTGCCGGCGTCCTGCTCCAGATGCAGACGCTCGATCCCCACCGTGATCTGTTCTGTCGGGCTGACGTCGACGAGCACGACGCCCTCGCCAACGATCGGGCTCTTGAACTGGGAGATCTGATAGCCCTGCGGCAGGTCCGGATAGAAGTAGTTCTTCCGGTCGAAGGTCGAGCGGTGATTGATCTGTGCCTTCAGGCCAAGGCCCGTGCGCACCGCCTGCTTGATACATTCCTCGTTGATGACGGGGAGCATGCCGGGCATGGCGGCGTCGACGAGGGAGACATGGCTATTGGGTTCGCCGCCAAACTCGGTGGATGCACCGGAGAAGAGCTTCGAGCGGGACGACACCTGGGCATGGATCTCCATGCCAACGACGATTTCCCAATCGCCAGTCGCGCCTTTGATGAGTTTGGAGGGTTTTGCAGGAGCATTCATGTGAGGGTCCACGCGTGACCCGCCGGGTACGTCCGGGCGGGATTGGATCTTGCCTTCTTCTAGAAGGCTGGGGCGCAGGGAACAAGATGCTGGGGAGCCAGAAAGCCTGTCCCTGGCCCTGCGGAGTGGTCGTAAAGGGCTTCAAATGAAAAGGGCGCCACCTGGAGGCAGCGCCCTGACCTCTCATGCTTCCTGGGCAGCGCCTACCACCAGGGCTGCGGCATGGCCATCTGGCCGGCTGCGGACTCGATGGCTGCGGCCACGGAAAAGAGCGTCTCTTCATCAAACGGACGACCGATGAGCTGCAGGCCCAGGGGAAGGCCATCGGCAGACTTGCCACCCGGCAGGGCAAGGCCCGGCAGGCCAGCCATGTTCACCGTGACGGTAAAGACGTCATTGAGATACATCTCGACCGGATCCGCCTTGCCCTTCTCGCCGATACCGAACGCAGCGGATGGTGTTGCCGGCGTCAGGATGGCATCCACCCCTGCCGCATAGGCCGTCTCGAAGTCCTGACGGATCAGGGTGCGGATCTTCTGCGCCCGCACATAATACGCGTCGTAATAACCGGCCGACAGAACATAGGTGCCGATCATGATGCGGCGGCGCACCTCGGCGCCAAAACCGGCGCGGCGCGACTTCTCATACATATCGGCAATGTCCTTGCCGGGAACTCGCAGGCCATAGCGCACGCCATCATAGCGGGCGAGGTTGGAAGAGGCCTCCGCCGGCGCGACGATATAATAGGCGGGTAGAGCGAATTTGGTGTGCGGGAGCGAGATGTCGACGATCTCCGCGCCGGCATCCTTCAGCCAGTTGATACCCTGCTGCCAGAGCTTCTCGATTTCGGCTGGCATGCCATCGATACGGTACTCCTTGGGAATACCAATCTTGCGCCCCTTGATGGAGCGGCCAACCGAGGCCTCGTAATCAGGGACCGGCATGTCGATGCAGGTGGTGTCCTTGGGATCGTAGCCGGCCATCGAGCGAAGCATGATCGCGCAGTCACGCACCGTGCGCGCAATCGGCCCTGCCTGATCGAGGGAGGATGCGAAGGCGACCATGCCCCATCGCGAACAGCGGCCATAGGTGGGCTTGATCCCAACTGTTCCGGTGAAGGCGGCCGGCTGGCGGATCGAACCGCCGGTGTCAGACGCCGTGGCGCCGAGGCACAGATGCGACGCCACTGCCGAAGCGGAACCGCCCGAGGACCCACCGGGCACGAGCAGCCCCTTCTTGTCTCCGCTCGCAGCGGCTTTCGCCCAGGCGCCGTCCCGGCCTGGCGGCAGCCATGGGGAAACAACCGGACCATAATAAGAGGTCTCGTTCGACGAGCCCATGGCGAACTCATCCATGTTGAGCTTGCCAAGCATCACGGCCCCGTCTCGCCAGAGCTGGGCCGTCACCGTGGAATCATACATCGGCTTGAAGCCATCGAGCATATGGCTGCAGGCCTGTGTGTGCACACCCTCGGTCGCATACAGATCCTTGATGCCCAGCGGGATGCCTTCAAGCGGACCGGCCGTGCCAGCGGCAAGTTTCGCATCCGAGGCCTTTGCCATGTCGAGCGCCTTGTCGGGGGTCTCGGTGACATAGGCATTCAGCGCCCGCGCCTTTTCCATGGCACCGAGATGCGCCCTGGTCAGGTCGGTCGCGGAAATCGTGCGCTTGTGCAGTGCATCGCGTGCTTCAGCCAGCGTCAGATGGGTCAGATCGGTCATTTGGGTCTCTCAACATCCGGGCACGTGAGCCTCGGTGGAAAGGGCAAAGGGCGGGAGGACGAGTGCCTTACTCGACGACTTTGGGCACCGTGAAGAAATGATCCTCGCTCGCCGGTGCATTGGCGACGACAGTGTCGGCACCGGCGTGGTCGGTGACCTCATCCTTTCGCCACTTCATCTTCATCGGAACAACAGACGTCATTGGCTCAACGCCAGTGACGTCCACGGCCGAGAGTTCCTCGACGAATGCGAGGATCGCATTGAGCTCCTGCTGGAGATGCGGGACCTCTTCGTCACTGACAGCAATGCGCGCAAGATGCGCGATACGGCGTACGGTCGCCTGATCGACGGACATGATAACTCCGGGAATGCGGAGGAAAGAACCGGCGCTGCCTATAGCACCCCCGGCTTACCGTGCGCAAACGGCCTGGAACCCAAAGCTTGCGCCGGCTTTCACCCACCACCCTGCAATAAAGTCAGGGCATAACCCACAGGCCGACCAGCTAGGTCGCCATTGACGCGGCTATCGACAGGGTCAAAGAACGCGATCAACCAAGGCTGCAGGGTTCAATGGCGAGGATTTCATCACGCAGTTTCGATCTCAGGCTGCCCTTTTGGCTACGTGCTTTCGTGCGGGCGCGGGAGACAGGACTCGCCCTGGCAGCAGTGGTCGTCGGCGTCGTCGCCGGGTTGCTGGTCTCGGCTCTGGCCATAGGCTCACAGTGGATGCACGAAACGCTTTTTGGAGTCGCGGTTGGCGCGCGCCTCTCCGTTGCTGTTGGGCTGCCATGGTGGCGGGTGCTCTCGGTTCTCGTCTGCGGGGGAACGGTTCTCGCCATCCTGACCTGGTGGGGGCACAGGCATGCCAAGGACAAGCTCGCGGACGCCATTGAAGCCAATGCGCTCCTTGGAGGACGCCTCTCCCTGACAGGCAGCCTCTACATTACGATCCAGACGTTTATTTCAAATGGTGTCGGCGGATCCGTTGGCCTGGAGGCCGCCTATACGCAGATTTCGTCCGCCTTCGCTTCCATCCTCGGGCGAGCCCTGGCCGCGCGACGCAATGACCTTCGCCTTCTTGTAGGCTGCGGCGCGGCTGGAGCCATTTCTGCAGCCTTCGGCGCGCCGCTCGCGGGATCCTTCTATGGCTTTGAGGTCATCCTCGGGGCCTATACCGTTGGCTCACTTGTACCCGTGGTCGCGAGCGCACTGACTGCGAGCCTTGTTGCAGGTGCTGTGGCTGGACATAGCCTGCTCGTCCTTCCCGGGCCACTTGCTCCTCCCCATGGCGCGACGCTCGGTCATCTCTTTATTTTGGGATCGCTGATCTCAGGAGCAGCCATCTTGTTGATGCAGGGCGTGGCCATGGTCGAGCGCCTGTTTGCTTTCAGGCGATTGCCGATATTCGCAACGCCCGTTCTTGGCGCACTGCTTGTCGCAGGTTTGGCCATCGTGACGCCCCAGGTCATGGGCTCAGGCCATGGCGCCCTGCAGCAGACCCTCACCCAATCGACGCCGCTGCTGGTTCTGTTTGGCCTGATCCTCGCAAAATCGCTCGCCTCCATGCTCTCGCTCGGCTCAGGATTTCGTGGCGGTCTCTTCTTCGCCTCGCTCCTGCTGGGCAGCATGTTGGGGCGCCTCTATGCGGAACTGGTGTCGTCGCTGACACCCTTTGCGGTGGACCCCGGCACCATGGCCCTGGCAGGCATGTCCGCTTTTGGGGCGGGCGTCGTGGGCGCTCCGGTGACGATGGTCGTGCTGGCGCTCGAAATGTCCGGTAACTTTGACGTCACGGTTGCCGCTCTGATCTCGAGTTCCATCGCCTCGCTTATCGTGCGTGAAGGCTTCGGCTATTCCTTCGCTACCTGGCGCTTTCATCTGCGGGGCGAAGCCATTCGCGGGCCGGGCGATATCGGCTGGATGCGAGACCTCACGGTCGCACGCCTGATGCGCCGGGACCCGAAAACCATCGCTCAGGACGTGAACATCGCCACCGCGCGCACGATGTTCCCGGCGGGGTCGGAACGAGAGCTTTTTCTGATCGATGGGGACGGCCGCTATGCAGGGCTCGTCCTGAGCGCCGATCTTTTTTCCGGCGAGCAGGCCCCGGAGACACCCCTTGCGCTCCTCGCCACCCATCGGGAAGCCCATCTCACCGCCCAAATGACCATACGCCCGGCCCTCGACGTCTTCGAGCAGGCGGAAACCGACGTACTACCCGTGCTGGATAACGTGGAAAGCCGGAAGCTCATCGGGTATCTGACGGAAGCTCACGCCCTGCGACGCTATGGTGAGGAGCTTGAGCGGCGAAACAAGGCCCTGCTCGACGCCTGAACCCGGCCGTCCCTCGTTGGGAACTGGGGACTCCGTGGGGGTGTGCCTTGAACCCCCTGCCCGCCGGGCCTATAGACCGCAATTGATGGCAGCTGATCTCCCCCCCTTCTCCCAGCGGCACCTCCTCGGCATCGAGGGGCTGCAGCCCTATGAAATCACCTCGCTCCTCGACATGGCGGAGGATGCGGTCGCGCTCTCCCGTCAGGTCGAGAAGAAGCGCAACGTCCTTCGGGGCCGGACACAGATCAATCTGTTCTTCGAAGCCTCGACGCGAACGCAGGCCTCCTTCGAGCTCGCCGGCAAGCGGCTGGGCGCCGATGTGATGAACATGGCGGTCGCCAATTCGAGCGTGAAGAAGGGCGAGACCCTGATCGATACGGCCGTGACGCTGAATGCCATGCGCCCTGATCTGCTGATCGTGCGTCACCACCAGTCCGGCGCGGTCGACCTGCTCGCCCGCAAGATGGATTGCTCGGTGATCAATGCTGGCGACGGATCGCACGAACATCCCACGCAGGCCCTCCTCGATGCCCTGACCATCCGCCGCCACAAGGGCCGCATCGAGGGGCTGACGGTTGCGATCTGCGGCGACGTGGCTCATTCGCGGGTCGCCCGCTCCAACATGATCCTGCTGTCGGCTCTGGGCGCACGCGTTCGCGTGATCGGCCCTTCGACCCTGCTGCCAAGTGGCATCGACACCATGGGCGTGGAAGTCTTCCGCG